>JALRFZ010000660.1 GCA_023253615.1 Verrucomicrobiales bacterium
AGAACGTGGGGGAAAAAGTGGATGGAAGCGATCTCCTTGCCGCCATGGGGATGACGGAGATGGCCATGGCCGCCGACGGATCGATGATGAACCCGGACGGGGAAGGGGAGCGGGCCGTCTTGACGAAGCTGACCAAGCCCGAGATGCCCGAGCCGCCCGCGGGCCTCGAGAAAAATGCCCGGAGGGATTGGGTGAACAGCCAGCGCAACGATTACCGCACCTACACCTCGCTCGTCAGCCAGATGGCCCGAGCCTCGGAACTCGAGTCGCCGGCGCGCCGAGGGCACTTCCTCCGCGAGTTCGGCCAATCGGACCGCGAGGTGATCGAGAACGCCGCCAACGCCGCTTCCGTGCCGCAGGCGTTGAATCTCCTGAACGGACCCATGGTCGACGCCCTCACCAACCAGTTCGCGGTTTTCGGCCGCCGCCTCCATGAGGCGGGCGATGCCGACGAGAAAATCCGCATGATTTTCCAAGGCATGCTGAGCCGCCAGCCCAACGACCGCGAAATGGACCTCGCGCGCGCCGAGATCGCCGCGAAGGGGGATGCCGCCTACGCTGGTCTCGTCTGGACGCTGCTGAACACGCGCCAATTCATTTTCATCCAATAATCCGTCGTTTCCCCGAACCCTGCCGCCAATCCCACCCCAGACCGTCATGAAATCCGCTTTCACATCCGATGAATGGAGCCGCCGCCGCTTCATGGAAGGAACCGCCAAAAGCTTCCTCGGAGTCGGGGCCCTCGGCCTCACCACCCGGAGCGGGGCCGCCCTCGGCCCGGGCCTCGGGATCCCCGAGCGGGCCGGTGCCGCGAAACACGTCATCTACCTCTACATGAACGGTGGGATGACGCACCTCGACACCTTCGACACCAAGCCGGGTCACGAAAACCAGGGCGAGACGAAGACGATCGACACGAACGTGGACGACGTCAGGATCTCGGCCCTGCTCCCGCGTCTCGCGCGGCAGGCCGACAAGCTCGCCATCGTGCGATCCCTGACCTCCACGGCCGGAGCCCATGATCAGGGCAATTACCTGATGCATACCAGCTACGAGCAGCGTGCCACGATCCGCCATCCCGGCATCGGGGCCTGGGCGTTGAAGTTCAAGGGGCGTCTCAACCCGAACCTGCCCGGTTCCGTCTACATCGGTGCCGACAGCCGGATCAACGGCGGGGGCGGCTTCTTCGAGCCGGAATACGAGCCGCTGGCCATCAACGATCCGCTCTCGGGGCTGAAGAATTCGAAGCTCCGCGGCATGAAGCAGGATGAGTTCGACCACCGCCTCGCCCTCGCCTCCGAATTCGACGCCGAGTTCAACCAGCGCTACAACGTGAAGCAGGTCCGTGCCTACACGCAGATGTATGACGACGCCGTCCGCATCATGCAGAGCAAGGATCTCCAGGCCTTCGACCTCAGCGGGGAAGACAAAATGACGCGCGAGCGTTACGGCGACAATCCCTTCGGCCAGGGCTGCCTGCTCGCCCGCCGTCTCGTCGAGCACGACGTCCGGGCCGTTGAAGTCGGCTTCGGAGGGTGGGACATGCACAACAACGTCTTCGTGGCGGCTCCCGAGCGCTGCGACGTGCTGGATCAGGCGATGTCGGCCCTCATCGAGGATCTCGAGCGCCGCGGCAAACTCGAGGACACCCTCATCGTCCTCACCACCGAATTCGGACGGACGCCGCGGATCAACCAGAACGCCGGGCGCGACCATTATCCCAAGGCCTTCAGCTCGGTGCTTGCCGGTGGCGGTATCAAAGGAGGGATCGCTTATGGAAAAACCGACGAAGGCGCGGAAAACGTGATCGAGAACCCGGTGAAAATCCAGGATTTCAACGCCACGATCGCCCATGCGCTCGGTCTGCCGCTCGATCAGGTCCTCTACAGCCCCAGCAAGCGGCCATTCACGGTGGCGAGCAAAGGCACGCCTGTGCTCGATCTCTTCGCGTGAGGCGGAAGCGCACTCGCCGCACGGCTCCACCTTTGCCGATCAAACCCCGTCCGATCCTCCAAAGCAGAGGGTTTGACGGGGTTTTTCATTTTCCGGCAGGACGGGAAGGCGGTTGTGTCTCAGAAATAAAATTTTATTAAATTTGTTATTTCGCTTGCCTGAAAGGTTGTATGTATTAAATTTTGTCGCCGTTTACCACTGGATTCACGATGCGCGCGACTGCTTTGATCCTCGTTCTTTTTCTGGTTGGGAGCTTCCTGCAAAGGGGTGCCTCCGCGAATGGTTCTGCCTCGGCGACCGGCCTGATCAGTGTCTACGCCGACCTTTACCAGGGGCGGGCCACTGCGAGCGGGGTGCCCTACGATCGGGCCGCCCTCACCGCCGCCCATGCGACGCTTCCGTTCGGGACCCGCGTGCGGGTGGCGAATTTCGAGTCGGGGCGGATGGTCGATCTGCTCGTGAACGACCGGAAGCGTGAGGATGGCCGTCTCCTCACGATCTCACGCGCGGCCGCCGATCTCATCGGGCTGGCCCCGAACCGCACCGCGCCGGGGTCTCTCATCGTGCTCCAGGCACCTGTGGGCGCTGCCGCCGCGCCGGCCCCGATGCCCGTCGCACCGACTGCCGTGAATCCGGCGGCGGTGGTTCCGCCCGCCGGGGCGGGGACTCTTGCCGCGTCGAGCGCGCAACCGCGCAAATTCCGTCCGCTCGCCGGATGGTTCGGGAAAGAGGCGGGCGCGGCTCCGTCGGCGAATCCATCTCCGGCCCAGCCGGTGGCCCACGGGCTGCCCGGGGAGCGGTTCGTCCCTCCCGCAGTGCCCAAGGCCGGCGGACTTTTTGCATCCAAGTCGGCGGTGCCGGCGGCAAAGTATCCCGATCCGATCCCGATCCCCCATGGGGTCGTGCCAGCCGCACCGGGCGGCGAACTGATGGCGATGAATGCCAGGTCGGGTGTTCCGCAAATGCCTCAGATGCCGCCAATGCCTCAGACGCACATTCCGGGACAGGTTCCGGCCGCGATGCCCGCGATGAGTCCTCCGGCACCGGCACCGATGGTGAATCTGCCCCCGGCCTCGGCGAGCGCTCCCTACCGTGCGCAGTTCGGGGCCTTCCGGCGGATCGCCAGCGCGGAGGAACTTTCCGCCATGCTGGATGGCGCCGGCATCCCCACGTCCGTCTTCGCGGCTCCCGGCACGTCTTTGAACGTCGTGGTGACGGATGGAGGTTTCCGCACCGCCGAGGAAGCGCAGCGGTGGATCGATTTCGAAGGAGCCCGCCGGGGCTGGACCGAAAGGCCGGTCGTGATCCGCTGACAGGGCTCGCCTCCGTTTCCGGCGCTGGAAACGCGGCGGAAGTAATTTCGCGTCATTATTTTTGAATGACGGTGCGGATCGGGTGTCGTATGAGTGGAAAATAGCACGACTTTTTCCAGACACCATGATGATCCTCGCCCAGCAGATGGCCCCCGCCGTGCCCACCTTCGATCCCGTCTATCTCATCATCACCGTCGGAGCGATGGTGGTGAGTTGGCTTGTTGGCGCGATGTTGCAGCGCCGTTTCCGTGAATACTCGCAGATGCCGGTGCGCCTCACCGGCGCCCAGGTCGCGCAGAAAATGCTGCAAGACAGCGGGATTCACGATGTCGAGATCATTTCCACGCCCGGTCAACTCACCGACCACTACAATCCGCTGAACAAGACCGTCAATCTCAGCGAGCCGGTCTACCACGCCAACAGCGTCGCCGCGGCGGCGGTGGCGGCCCACGAGTGCGGCCACGCCATCCAGCACGCCCGGGCCTACGCGCCTCTGAAGATGCGTTCGGCTCTCGTCCCGGTGGTGAATTTCGCGAGCCACTGGGTGCAATATCTCCTGATCTTCGGGCTCATCCTCGCTTCCTCCGGATCGGGGAATGTCACCGTGCTCTTCATCGGAGTGGTGTTGTTTGCGATGACGACCCTCTTTTCAGTCATCACCCTGCCGGTGGAGTTCGACGCGAGCCGCCGCGCCCTGGCTTGGCTGGATTCTTCCCGCACGCTCGCGAACGTGGAGCATGACAAGGCGAAAAACGCCCTTTTCTGGGCGGCCATGACTTATACCGTCGCGGCCATCGCCTCGATCGGGCAGCTTCTCTATTACGTCTTCCGGCTCCTCGAGGCACGTCGTTGACCGGCTCGGCGGAGCCGGGCAGGGGGGGGATGGCGAACATCGGGCGGGTTGCATTTCCCGCGTCGCTTTGCTACCCTCCCGCTCCGTTTTACCCGCAATCTCAAACTCCCTCTCTCAATGAATCGAAAACTGCGCATGGGCATGGTCGGAGGCGGCCGTGGAGCCTTCATCGGAAACGTTCACCGCATGGCCGCGAACCTCGATGGCAAGATCGAGCTGGTGGCGGGATGCTTTTCCTCGGATCCGGAAAAATCGAAACTCTCCGGCGAGGACTTTTTCCTCGCTCCCGACCGCGTCTACGCGAGCTATCAGGAGATGGCGGAGAAGGAGGCGCAGCGCGAGGACAA
>JALRFZ010000694.1 GCA_023253615.1 Verrucomicrobiales bacterium
TGTGCGAGACCGGCGTCACCCCTTGGGCGATGATCGGCCCCTCATCGAGATCCTCGGTGACGTAGTGGCTCGTCGCCCCGACCAGCTTCACGCCGCGTTTGTGGGCGGAATGATAGGGTCGCGCCCCGGGGAAGGCCGGGAGGAAGGAGTGGTGGATGTTGATGATCCGGTTCGGAAAAGCCTCGGTCATCAGCGGACTGAGGATCTGCATGTAGCGGGCGAGGATCACGAGATCGACCTTTTCTTCCCGCAGCATCGCGATCTCGGCGCGCTCCTGCGCTTCCTTCGTCGCGGCGGTGATCGGGAAATGGCGGAAGGGGATCCCGAAACGCTCCGCGACCGGCTTCAGATCCTCGCGATTGCTCACGATGAGGGGGATGTCCATCCGCAGCTCGCCGCTTTCGTGGCGCGAGAGGAGATCGTAGAAACAATGGTTGTCCTTCGTCACGAACAGCGCGACGCGGGGGACGATGTCGGAAAAATGGAGCTCCCACCGCATCGCGAAACGCTCCACGAGCGGGGCGAGGGCCGCGGCGATCCCGTCGCGGGCGATCGCGAAGCCTTCGAGCTCCCACTCCACCCGCATGAAGAAGACCCCCTCCTCGAGATCGACGTGCTGGTCGATGTCGACGATGTTGCCGCGGTTCTCGTAGAGGAAGGTCGAAAGGGCGGCGACGATGCCGGCCTTGTCGGGACAGGAGATCAAGAGGATCGCCGTCGGAGATTCTGTCGGAGATTCTGTCGGAGAGGTGCTCAAGGAAGGAAGGGCCGTCCGGCCGTTTCAGGAGAGTGCTCGAGGGGGGACTCGAACCCCCACAGGTTACCCCACAAGATCCTTAGTCTTGCGCGTCTACCAGTTCCGCCACCCGAGCGACTTCCTTGAGCCGAACCAAGGTCCGGCGCGAAGGGTTGCAATGCTAAATGGGATTTAAAGGCTCTGCAAGCAGATTCTTCGGGGCCTCGGGGAGGTTTTTTCCCGCGGCTCCCGACGTTGAGGCAATGCAGAAGGGTCTCCAGCAGATTCAGGGAGGCCATCAGATTTGATTTAAAAAGGAATCTGCCGCCCCCCCTTGAATCTGCTGGAGGAAACCGCCAGCCTCAAACCCAGAGATTCCGGTCGAGGGTGCGGTATTGGATCGCCTCGAGGACGTGGACCTCACGGATATCGCGCTCACCCTCGAGATCGGCGAGGGTGCGGGCGACCTTGAGGATCCGGTCGTAGGCCCGGGCGCTGAAATGCAACGTCTCCATCGCCTGCTCGAGGGTCCGCTCGCTGCGCGCGTCGAGGGCGCAGAATTCGCTGACGAGGCGGCTCCCCATGTCGGCATTGCAGAGCACCCCGGGGTGGGAGACGAAACGCGCCAGCTGGATTTGCCGCGCCTCTTCGACCCGCTCGCGGATCACGGCGGAGGATTCTCCGCCGCTCTCGGCGCGGAGCTCGCGGTAATCGACCGCCGGCACGTCGACATGCAGGTCGATGCGATCGAGGAGCGGACCACTGATGCGCTGACGGTATTTTTCGATCTGGTTCGGCGAACACCGGCACTCCCGCGTCGGATCACCGAGGTAACCGCAGGGACACGGGTTCATCGCCGCGACGAGGCTGAAACGGCTCGGAAAGGTGAACTTGCCCGCCGCCCGCGAGATCGTCACCTGCCCGTCTTCCAGAGGCTGCCGCAGCACCTCGAGGGTCGAGCGGCGGAACTCGGGCAACTCGTCGAGAAAGAGGATCCCGTTGTGGGCGAGACTCACCTCGCCCGGGGTCGGCAGGCTGCTCCCGCCGAGCAACCCGACATCGGAGATCGTGTGGTGCGGCGAGCGGAAAGGCCGCGTCGCGAGGAAGCTGTTTTTCCCATCGACGAGCCCGGCGACGCTGTGGATCTTCGTCGTCTCGATCGCCTCCTCCTCGGTCATGGCCGGGAGGATCGTGGCGAGGCGCTTCGCGAGCATCGACTTGCCCGTCCCCGGACTGCCGAGCATCAGGATGTTGTGCCCGCCCGCCATCGCCACCTCGAGGGCGCGCTTGGCGTGGGCCTGGCCTTTCACTTCATTGAAATCGATCGGGTAATGCTGCTTCGCGCGGAAAAAGGCCTCGCGGTCGAGTCGCTCCGGCTTGATGTGGCTTTCCCCGGCAAGCAGTCCGTAGGCGTCGCGGAGGCTCTCGATCCCGTAGACGTAGATCCCCTCGACGATGCTGGCCTCGACCGCGTTTTCCTTCGGCACGAAGATCGCCCGCAGCCCCTGCTGCTTCGCCTGGAGGGTGAGCGGGAGGATGCCCTTGATCGGACGGACCCTTCCATCGAGGGCGAGTTCACCCGCCATCGCACATTTTTTCAACGCTCCGTCGGTGAGCGCGCCATTCTGCTCCTGCGCGAGCGAGACCATGCCGATGGCGATGGGCAGATCAAAGCTGGGCCCTTCCTTGCGGAGGTCGGCCGGTGCGAGATTGATCGTGATGAGTTTGCTCGGCCAGCGCAGCCCGCTGTTTTTCACCGCGGTGATGACCCGGTCGATGCTCTCGCGCACCGCGGCATCGGG
>JALRFZ010000741.1 GCA_023253615.1 Verrucomicrobiales bacterium
TGGGGCCGGAGCGACCCTCACCGCCACCACTTCCTTCCAGATCGACGACGCCAACCGCGGCATCTTCCTCGGGGCCGGTGGAGGCAGCTTCGGAGCTGATGCGCTTGCGACTTTCACCATTGCCAACGGGATCACCGGCACCGGTGCCTTTGCCAAAGTCGGTGCCGGCACTGTCGTGCTCACCGGCGCCAACACCTACACCGGCCTCACCCTCGTCAATGCGGGCACACTCGAGCTCAATCGCAGCGGTGGCAACGCGATTGCCGGGGATGGTGTCGCCGGTACCAACGACCTGCAGGTCAATACCGGCGCGACCCTGCGTCTCGGTGCGGCCGATCAGATCGCCGACAACGCGACGGTTTTCCTCAATGGGGGGACCTGGAATCTCAACAGCCGGAATGAAACGATCCGCAACCTGAATGCCGCGGTCGCCACCACCGCTCCCGCGCTCACCCTCGGAACCGGTGCCGTCCTGACCTTGAACCGCATCGACTGGGACAACACCGGCGCGAATGTCACGAGCAATCTCACCGGAGGCACGATCCGCTTTGTCGCGGATGGGGCGACGCAACCCATTTTCGACACCAATTATATCGGGACGGTCAACGTGGCGTCGAACGTGCAGATCGATGCCACCTCGCTCACCTTCCGGGCCTCGACCTTCGGCACCACCGTCGCGGGGAAGATCAGCGGGGCGGGGCAGTTGATCTATGATCCGACCGGTGGAGCCGGGGGACTCAATTTGAACAACGGCACCAACGATTACTCCGGCGGCACCCGCTGGGTATCGAACAGCGGAGTCAACGGCGCGTGGAATCTCTTCACCGTCAATGCCAGCGGAGCCCTCGGCACCGGGATCGTGTCCATCCAAGGCGGCAACCAGAATACCTGGACCTCCGCTTTCGTCGGCACTCCGAGCGCCATGAATTTCGCCAACGGCACCACGACCCATGCCAACGATTTCGTCCTCACCGGAGCCGCGACCCTTTCCGCCGGCACTCCCGTGGGGGATACCGCGACGGGGGACAACGTCACGCTCTCGGGCGATTTCGATCTCGGCGCCAACCAGCTGTTTCTCCGGGGGCGCGGCACCGGCACGATCAGTGGTGTCATCTCCGGTGCGGGAGGTGTCACGAAAATCGACAACCCCGGCACCTGGATTCTCAGCGGCACCAATCTCTACACCGGCGCGACCAACGTGAATGCCGGCACCCTCCTCGTGAGGGGCGACAACTCGGGCGCGACCGGCGACGTCACCGTGGCCGCGACCGCAAGGCTCGGCGGGGATGGCATCATCGGTGGAGACACCACCATCAACGGCACCCTCAGCACCGGCGCGCTCGCCACCACCGGATCGGTGGGAACCCTCGATTTCAACGGAAACGATCTCACCTTCAATGACGGCAGCTTCTGGCTCGTGGATCTGGTGCAGGGCGTCACGGAAAGCTCGGACTCGATCACCGTCGGCGCTCTCAACATCGGCAGCAACGCGACTCTCAACTTCTCCCTGACCGGGGCTTTCAACGGCGACGAAGTCTACACTCTCGCCACTTACACCGGTCTCGCCGGCACCTTCGCGAACTACGCGAATTCCGGCGTCTATACGATCGGCGGCAACAGCTTCTATCTCGACTACGGCACCAACACGATCACGCTCACCGCCGTTCCGGAGCCCGGCACGCTCGGTCTCCTCGGTCTCGCGATGGGCGGTTACTTCTGGCGGAAACGTCGCCGGAAGCGCTCCGCATGACGAGCGGATTCGCCTCGACACGATTTCGGACACGCTGCAGGGGACATATCGACGCACCCTGAAATCCGTTGACGCGCAGGCACCTTCCGGGGCACCGTCGCTTGCGCGAACTTCCGCTCCCTCTCCTCCCATGCAAAATCCCGATCCCGACTGGAACCGCCGCCGTTTTCTCCAAGGCACCTTTCTCGCGAGCGGTGCCGTCGTCGCCTCGACGAGCGAGACCGTCGCCGCGAGCGCGGCCAACGATCAGCAACCCGAAATCGTCGACACCGTGGACGTGCTCGTCGTCGGAGGCGGCACCGCCGGCACCGTCGCCGCGATCCAGGCCGGACGCCTCGGGGCGAAGACGCTGCTCATCGAACGGGGCAGCCAGCTCGGCGGCACCATGACCACCGGCGGGGTCGCCTTTCCGGGGCTCTTCGATGCCTGGGGCAAACAGATCATCGCCGGGATCGGCTGGGAACTCGTCAAGGAATCCGTCGAGATGGACGATGGCACGTTTCCCAATTTCGCCAAGGTCCCCCAGCGCCACTGGCAAAACCAAGTCTTCACGAATCAATTCCTCTATGCCATCCTCGCCGAGGAGAAATGCGCGCAGGCCGGCGTCGCGATCGCCTATTACGAGTTTCCCCGATCCGTCACGCGGGTCGATCAGGGCTGGCAGGTCGATTGCGTTGGCTTCGGCACGAGCCGTCGCGTCTTCTGCCGTCAGATCATCGACTGCACCGGCGGAGCCGAGGTCGTCGGATTGCTCGGCCTGCCCCGGCTCCGCGAGGACGAGCGCCAGCCCGGCTCCTTTCTCTACATGCTCGGCGAAGCGCACGAGCCCGGTCGCAACCAGATCCATCGCCTTTACGTCCACGGGGCCGACTCCACCAATTCGCGTACCGCGACCCAGGCGAATCTCGCCGGACGCAAGTCCATCCTCGCCAAAGTGCGCGAGGAGAAAAAGCGGCTCATGCACCTGCAACCCGAGACCGGCTTCCGCGAGAGCTACCGCATCGAGGGCGAGACCATCGTCACCGTGCAGGATTACACCTCGGGCCGGTTCTTTGATGATGCGATCTCCTATGCCTTTTATCCGGTCGATCTCCACACCCGCGAAGGGGTGAAGCCCGAGCCGCTCAAGCCCGGCACGCTGCCGACCATTCCCCTGCGGGCGCTCATCCCGAAAGGCAGCCGCGATCTCATCGTCGCGGGCCGTTGTGTCAGCAGCGACCGCCTCGCCAATTCGGGCTTGCGCGTCCAGGCGCCCTGCATGGGCATGGGACAGGCCGCCGGTGTCGCCGCGGCGCTCGCCGCGAAGTCGGGCAAGACTCCGCTCGAGGTGCCGCTCGGAGAAATCCGCGAGCGACTCCGAGAGCACGGCCAGATCGTACCGGAGCGGGCATGAGCCAGCGTCTCGTCACGCTTTTCACTGCGACGACCTTCGTGGTCCTCTCGGTCAGCGGCATGGTCGCGTTTTTGCAGCCCTTCTCGATCCAGGTCGTCGGCCTGCACGCGCTGATGGGTTTTGCGTTTGTCGCCCTCGTCATTTTCCACGTCGCCGCCAGTTCTCGGGCGATGGGCCGGCATCTCCGGAGCCGTACGCTCTGGAGCGCTCTCGTGTTCACCGCCCTGTTGACCGCCTTGCTCTGGTGGCAGCCGGCGCCGGTCAAAGCCATCCTCGGCTGGAGCAAAAATCTTGGTCCGGCCCTCGATCGATTCGAGGTCGGCGAGGCCGGCATGGTCTACCGCTACAGTCCCGATCCGGGATACAAGATGATCCTCGATCTGCGTCCCGGTCCCGCCTACGACGCCGCGCGTCCGCCCCGACTTGCGATCTGGCTCGAGAACCAGTCGCACTATCACATCAAGACCCTCCTCGAACCGGTCGGTGATGATGCCGAGGCGATGCTGCCCTATTGGTCTTTCAAGGTCGCGGGTTGGCGCGAGGCGATGGAGGAGGCGAAGAAGCGCGAGGGCGGGCTCGACGAGCTCGTCCATGCCGTCTCCAGCCCCACCGAGAACAGCTCCTTCGATCCCGCCGACTACATCCTGCCCGGCAAGACGGCGTCGCCCATGCCCTACCGGCTCCTCATCGAGGTGAACCAGCCCGGCGATCCTTCGGAGAAGGAGAAGGACCAGCCTTCCCTCGTTTACCAGGTCGAGATCGACAACCACGATCCCCGCACCTTCCAGCTCCTCGAGATCGTCGGTTATCCCGTGCGGGAAGAAGGTGAGGGAGGGAAGATCGAGTGGCCACTTTATTACGTCGACGATCGCTTCGAATCAGCGCTCGATCTTATCGACAGCGCCTTGCTCACGATCGAGCGGGGAGGGGAGTGATCGATCCAAATGCTTCTTCCGATGCAAGTTTACGAATTCTCGTAAGCCCGGATGAAGTCTTCGCGACTGATGCCGCTTTGCGTAAGAATTGCTCGAAGGGTTGACCCCTTGATCATCCGATGTCCGGGGAGGGTGAGCGGTGTGATGGAGCCGTCAGATTCCGTGCGGGCGAGCGCCACATGGTTTCCCGTCCGCACGACCTCGAAACCGAGTTTCCGCAATGCGGCAACAACTCGTGCATAAGGAGCATCTACCGGGAACTTTCCCACGATTGGCGGCAGTTGATTTACGCGGGGATTGCAGCTTCCGCCACAAACGCCTCAAGAACCGGGTCTTCTTCGATCAGAGCAAGAGCCTCGTTTCCAAAGGTCTCAAGGTGAAAAGAAATCGCCGAGCGAACGTCCAACAAGGCCTCCTCGTAGGTATCACCTTGGCCGATGACGGCTCCGCGAGCGAGACCGAGCGGGTAGGCGACATATCCATCGGCGTGTCGTTCCACGACAATCTTCAGAGGTCTGGCCATGCCGGACCATAGAGGGTCTTTTGCGTATGGGCAACAGGATTGAGGTGCTTCGGCCATGCTCGTCGCACTGCGCCGTGTTCCCCACTCCGCTTGACTTCCCCCTTCTCCCGCCGTTCCCTTGCGGCATGGCCGAAGCCTCCCAGCGACTCTTTCTTCTCGACGGCATGGCCCTCGTTTACCGGGCCCATTTCGCCTTGATCCGTTCCCCCATCTACACCTCGAAACGGTTCAACACCTCGGCCCTCTACGGCTTCACCACGACCCTGCTCGATCTCCTCGAAAAGCAGAATCCCACCCACCTGGCCGTCGTCTTCGACACGCCCGAACCGACCCAGCGGCACCTCGACTATCCCGCCTACAAGGGCACCCGCGACGAGATGCCCGAAGATCTCTCGCTGCAATTGCCGCACGTGAAGCGCCTCATCGAGGCCTTCGACATTCCCGTGATCGAATGTCCCGGCTGGGAGGCGGACGACGTCATCGGCACCCTCGCAAAGAAGGCCGAGGCCGCGGGCGACTTCGTCACCTACATGGTTACGCCCGACAAGGATTTCGCGCAGCTCGTCACCGATTCGACCCTCATCTACAAGCCCGGTCGCCAGGGCAACACCGCCGAGATCCTCGACAAGGCGAAGATCTGCGAACTCTGGGAGGTGAAAGATCCCCTCCAGACCATCGACGTGCTCGGCTTGTGGGGCGATGTCTCCGACAACATCCCCGGCGTGCCCGGGGTGGGGGAGAAGACCGCGAAAAAGCTCATCGCCGAATTTGGTTCGCTCGAGGAGATCCTCGCCCACACCGACCGGCTCAAGGGCAAGCAGAAAGACGCTTTCGAAACCCATCGCGAACAGGCCATCCTCTCCAAGAAGCTCGTCACCATCCTGACAGACGCACCTGTCACGACCACCTTCGAGCAGATCCGCATCAGCCCGCGGAACGACGAGGCGCTGAAATCGCTCTTCGTCGAGTTCGAGTTCAACGCCCTCGGCAAGCGCCTCTTCGGCGATGCCTTCCAGGCCGGACGCGGCCACACCACGAGCGAGGGCGAGGCCGGAGCCAAGGTCGCCGAGCTCAAGACCATCGCCGATTTCACCAAAGACTACCGCTCCATCCGCGCCCACGATACGGCGGCCCGCGCCGCGCTCATCGCCGAACTGGGTTCGAAGGAGGCCTGGTGTTTCGACCTCGAGACCACCTCGCTCGATGAAAAGACCACTTCCGTCATCGGTCTCGCCTTTTCCTGGGAGTCCGATCACGGCACCTACGTCGAGGTTCCCTCGGGCGACGCGGGCAGGGCCGTGCTCGGGGAATTCCGCGAACTCCTCGCCGATCCGCGTATCGAGAAGACCGGTCACAATCTCAAGTTCGACATCGGCGTGTTGTTTTGGCAGGGGATCGCCGTGAGTCCGCCGCTCTTCGACACGATGCTCGCCCACAGCCTCGTCGAGCCCGATCAACGCCACAAGATGGACTACCTCGCCGAGTCGCTCCTCGGCTACACCCCGATCAGCTACGACTCCGTCTTCGGAGTGAAGCCCGTCGAAAAAACCGGCCAGCTCAATCTCTTCGGCGAAGCCGAGATGAGCGGATCCGCCCCTGTGTCTGAAGGCGGCCCGGCATTCGACGACATCGCCCGCTACGCCGCCGAGGACGCCGACGTCACCTGGCAGCTCGCCGACATCCTGCGGCGGCAGGTGCGCCAGTCGGGGCAGGAGCGCGTCCTCCTCG
>JALRFZ010000774.1 GCA_023253615.1 Verrucomicrobiales bacterium
GGAAACTGCGTGTTCCGCCGAATGGTTCGATCTTTTTTGACTGCGTTTGTTTCATCCCACATTACGGTTGCGCGGTATTCGCCCGTTATGCTAGAAAGTCTGAATTGCGTTGCTGAAAGTTTCTTTGGTTCTTCTTTAAATTGAGTGGATGAGCCTTGGTTTGAGGTCAAGCTTGCCGCAGAAGAAGAGGATCCGGATTCGGTAGCTGGCGAAGGAATGGAAGCCGCGCGCCGCCGACTTGATGCTTTGGATCTTGCTGTTGAGCCCCTCGCTCACCGCGTTTGTGATCGGGTGGCGCCACCAGGTCACCACGTTGCCGAGCTTCGCCTTGAGCATCCTCGCGACCTTCTTCATCGGATCGAGCTTGCTGTGGATTGTGTGCCGGTACCATTCCCGGAAGTATTCCTCGGCTTCGGAGGAGGACTTCGGAACGACCCAGAAGAAGCGGAAGGCCTCCTTGATGAACCAAGCCCTTGAGGTCTTCAGGGCCGCGTCCTTGATGTCCCGGAAGCTCTCGTACTGTGCGTCGCTTAGGTTGTCCTCGGAGTGAAGCCAGAACCAGCGCGTCCCCTTGAGCCGGTCGTCGCCCTCCTTCAGCAGACTCCGGTGCTCCTCGGTGCGGACCCGGTTGACCCCGTCGTTGAGGTGCTTGGAGATGTGGAACTTGTCGTGGACGATCTCCGCCCCGGGCACCATCCTGCGCGCTGCGTTCTCGAAGGCCTGCCACATATCCATGGCCACGGCCTTGATCGTCGCGCGGGCCTTCTCGGGGATCTTCCCCCATAGCTCGACGGCGGCCTCCTCGGTTCGCCCCTGGACCACCTCGAGAACCCTGCCCCGGTCCAGATCGTTGAGCGCGGTGATGTAGTTGTGCCCTTTGAGGAAGCTCTTCTCGTCCATGCCCACGTGGCGGAGGTCCTCAAGCTTGCGCCGCTCGAGGCCGCGAGCCACCGCACGGCCCATGATCCGGTCGGCCGTCGCCCAGCCGATCTTCAACAGTGCGCAGGCCTGCGTGGTGCTCCGGGCGTTCTCCAGCACGTCGATGGCGTGGGCCTCGAAGGCGAGGGTGAAGCGCGTCATCGGATCGGCCCAGGGCACGCGGACGGTCTGCGGACCGTGCTGGGGGCACTTCGCCCTGGGGAGGCGCGCGCGAAGAACCGTCTTCAACTGCATCGTGTCGAGATGCCGCCACTCACGCCGACGCCCGTGGTCGTAGATCGCGCAGGCCCGGCCGCATTCGGGGCAGGCCACCTTCGCGCTCGTGGTCAGTGAAAGGTCGAGGAGCAACTCGCGCGATGCCTCGTCCACCGTCACCTTCGAAACCTGCCAATCCGGTCCCAAGCCCAGGACCGACTCGAAAAACTCCTTGCTCGTCTCTTCGCTCATCCGGTAATCTCATCCTGAGGCCCCGGGGCGTTCAAGCACGGATCCACTCAAATCGACGAAGAACCTCTTTTTTTTCGCCCTGATCAAGCCATTGGCCCGGAAGAGGGAGTTTGCTAAAAACAGACAAGACCGCGACACGTCGCGGCCCCATTCCGATTCTTAGTTTGGTTCAGAGTTGGTGGAGGGACGGGAAGCGATTCCCGTCCCTTCGCTTTTTCAGAGGATCCCGGCCTCGGGTTCGGCCGGTTTTCCGGACTTCGGCTCGGGGTTCGGTTCGGCGGTTTTTTCGGGAAGTGGCTCGGGCATGTCGGGGAGTTTGATCTCGAGGTTGTCGAGCTTCATCACTTCGAGTTGCTTGCGTGCCTCTTCGGGCAGGGCCTCGACGCCCTTGGCGGGATCGAAGGGGCCTTCATAGACGACCTTGCCGGCGGCGTCCTTGATGACGAGGTGATGTTCGTCGTCCTTGCGGGTGAGGGTGAGCTCGCCGTGGTCGTTGTCGATGTTGAGGACGCCGGAGGTGCCGAAGACACGGAGCGGGAATCCGGGAGTGACACTGACTGCGGGCGGACGACCCTCGGGACGGGGCGCATCCTTCGCTCCGGGCCCCTCCGGCCCGGGATGCGGAGGGGCCGGAGTCTCGCGCGGCCGGTCCTGGCGATGACGCTCCATCCACTCTTTCTGCTGGCGGAGGATTTCGTCCTGTTGGCGGCGGATCTGCTCCTGCCACTGCGAGGGATCCTGGCCGAAGTGCGGCGACATCGGGTAGCCGTGGGGATGACGCGCGGGGGCATCGAAGGGGCGGAAAAGATTCTCGTTGGCTTCTCCGAGCGTGACTTCGACGGTCTCCTCCGCACCCTTGCGGATCAGGGTGAGGGCAATTTTTTCACCGCTCTTTTCGGTGCGCACGAGGAGGGAAAGATGCTCGGGCGAGATGAGGCGCTGATCCTCGAAGCGGAGGAGGATGTCATTGCCGCGCAGGCCCGCTTGGTCCGCGGGGGAGTCGGGCATGACCTCGACGACCTGGATGCCGAAGCCCTCAGGGATCTCGAGGTGTTCGCCGAGCGCGGGATCGAGCGGATGGGTGGAGATGCCGAGCCAGGTGCGCTTTTCGAAGGAGGCTTCACGCGGAGAATGATCCGAGCGGGGTTCGCCGGGCTTGGCGCGTCCCTCGGACCGCCGCGGTTTCTCCTTCTTCGGAGCCTCGGCACTTTCCTCCGTCCCGGAAGGTTGGGGCGGAGCGGGCTTGGGATTTTCCTCGGCCCGGGAAACCGGCACAAGAAGCGCGAGGGCGGCGGTCAACGCAAGAATGACGGAGGTTCTCATGTTGGGTGTTTTGTCAGGGTCTTCGGCCGGATGAGGCAATGGGCAATAGGTCGATCAGTCCTTCGGCAGCGGCACGATGACTTCCTCGCTGCGCGGACGGAAGAAACGGATGTTGGTGCCGCTCTTGGGATCGTGCCAGTGGTAGGCGTCCTGGTATTCGATGTTGAGCCGCTCGCGCGGACCGGAATCGGTCTCGATGAGGCCGCCGGAAGAGGTTTTGAGAATGGTGCCATGGCTCGAAACCGGCACGAATCGATCCGGCACCGGTGCGGCGGCTTCGGTCTGAACGATCGCGTCGTTTTTTGCACCGGATGCGGAGGCACGGAGGCGGTCGCCATAACGAAAGAGCGCGGCGCCGAACATGACGACGGTGCAGACGAGCATGAGGGGCACGAGCCGTCCCCATTGCATCTGCGAGGGATCCTGCGAGCGGCTGATCTCGAAGAGTTCGCGTTCGCGGTGGAGATCGGCGGCGTGATCGAACTGCAACGGTGACGGCACGAGATTCCTCAAGAGGGCCTCGAGGTCTTCGTGGTTGCCGGTTCTGTCGGGATCGTCGCTCATCCTTTCTACGGGTAGAGCGATGCACCGGAGTATTTCTGTCTAAACGCGGAAGACCCGGTGAAAAATTTTTATCGATGCCCGGCCCCGCTCAGAGATAGACGCGCTGGACCCGGCTCGTGATGCCGGTGAGGATTTCCCAGGGAATGGTGCCGGTGCGCTCCGCGATCTCGGCGGTGGTGATTTCCTCCCTGCCTTGTGCACCCATCAGCACGGCTTCTTCCCCCCGGGAGACGAGCGGGAGGTCGGTGACGTCGACGAGAATTTGGTCCATCGTGACACGGCCGAGGAGAGGACAGCGCCGGCCTTGGATGAGGACGCTGGCTCCGGAGTGGGACAGGTGGCGCGGGTATCCGTCGCCATAACCGACCGCGAGTGTGGCGACGCGCGTGGCGCGGGTGGTAACGAAGGTGCGTCCGTAGGAGATCCCGGTGCCGGCCGGCACGTCGCGCACGAGGGTGACGCGGCTTTTCAAGGTCATCACGGGTCGCAGATCGGTCCGCTCGTCCGGGAGCGGAGAAATGCCGTAGAGGGCGAGGCCCGGGCGCACGAGAGTCATGCCCGACATCTCGTCGTGATAGCCGATCAATCCGGCGCTGTTGCCGAGATGGACATGACAATCCTCCTCCGGCGCGAGAGCCCGGACGATCGCCTGAAAGCGCGCGATCTGATCGAGGGTGAAGGTCCGGTCTTCGTCGGCGGAGGGGAAATGGCTGGCGATGCCCTCGAGCCGGCAGTGGTGGCTGCGGCGGATCGTGGCGACGAGCTCGGCGGCGTGGTCGGGCAGGCAGCCCATCCGTCCCATGCCTGTGTCGATCACGGCGTGGAGCCGGGCGATGGCGCCGAGTCGTGCGGCGGCAGCCTCGTAGGCGGCGACCTCCTCGGGGAGGGAAACGGCCCCGGAAAAGCCCCCGTCGACGAGCGGTTCCACCTCCTCCGGAGCCGCGGGACCGAGGACGAGGATGCCCTGCTCGCGCCCGCCGGACGCGGCGCGGGCGCGCCTTGCTTCCCGCAGGTTCGCGACGCCGAACCAGTCCGCGATTTCGCTCAGGGCCTCGACGACCTCGGGCAGGCCGTGTCCGTAGGCATCGGCCTTGACGATGGCCATCAATCCGCGGCCCGGGCCTGCGAGGCCGCGGCACCATTTGGCATTGTGACGCAGGGCTCCGAGATCAATCTCGGCCCAACAGCGCGATGGAAGGTTTTCGGATTCCGGCGACGAAATCATTTCCGGACGTCGAGCTCCTTCTGGATCGTGGCAAAATCCCCTTCCTCGCAGCAGCGGACGAATCCCTCGCAGAACGACTTCAGCTTGTCCCAGACGAGGCGGATCTCTTCCGACTCCTCCCGGGAGATCTGGTTGTCCTGCGCGGCGCGCGAGACGGCATCGAGGAGTCCGGCGAACTGCTGCACGATCTGGTGGGTCGCGGGCACAACGGCATAGCCTTTGGTGGGGCAGCTCTTCGGATTTTTCACGAAGTAACCTCCGGCGCGTTGGCAGAGCCATTCGACGATGCCTTGGTGATGGGTGAGGCGCACGAGCTCATCGACCCGGTCGAGCGGATTCCGGCTGCCGGATCCCTGGCCTTCGGGAGGCTGCGCCCATTTGTAGACGAGGGAAAGGGAGACCCCGAGCTCCGAAGCGATCTCTTTGGGGCTCGCGGTGGGGCTGTCAAAGGCCTCCTTCAAGACTTCGTGCGATTCCATGGTAGCCCTGAGTGTGCCCGATGCGGCACCGCCTGACAAGCGGCGAAACGGCAATGATGGTGTCGCCACGCGGGATCGCGCGCGAGCCCGGCCTTGCCTCGACCGGTGCCTTCGGCTAAACACGACGACAGACTTTCTCGATTTACCCATGATCTGTTCCCATACGTCGTTCGCATCGGCCTTCTTTCTCGCTCTTGTCCTCTGCTGTGTTCCGGCCCGGGCCGAAGAAACAATCGACCTTTTCAATGGCAAGGATCTCACGGGCTGGGATGGCGATCCCGCGCTCTGGAAGGTGGTCGATGGGATCATCACCGGCACCTGCACCGGACCGGGCACGCCGAAGCACAACGATTTCCTCATTTGGCGGGAGGGCACGCTCAAGGATTTCGAACTCACCGTGACGATGCGCGTCGTCGGCGACAACAATTCGGGCATCCAATACCGCAGCCGTCCGCTCCCCGAAGTCGGCCCTTGGGCCATCGCCGGCTATCAATGCGACGTGCATCCCGCGATCGAGCACACCGGGATGACCTACGAAGAAAAGGGACGCGGCATTTTCGGGCTCAATGGGAAGAACGTGATCCTTGGTCCCGACGGCCAGCGCTGGCTCGTCGGCGAGCAGGAGCCCGTGAAGGTCG
>JALRFZ010000785.1 GCA_023253615.1 Verrucomicrobiales bacterium
AACAGCTCAAGGGCGAATCGCTCGCCATCCGCGTCGATGATCCCACGACGGGTGCGGGCGACGGATTTGCCTTCGACTTCGCGAAGCTGTTGGTGAACGTGAATTCCTTCCTCTACCTCGGCACGGCGGCCGGACGGGTCGTCGATGATGAAACGGGCGAGCCGATCACGGGAGCGACGGTGGAGATCCCCGGGATCGTTTCGGGGCAGTCGGGGCCGGAGGGGATTTTCCAACTGGCGAAGATCCCGGCCGGACTCGCCGTCATCGGGGCGAGCGCTCCCGGATATCAGGCGGGCGAGGTGCCGGTGGACATCATCGCCGATGAGGAGAGCGCCGGGCTCGAGCTGCGTTTGAAACGCTCCGCCTCGGCGGACTTCTCGGGGCAGGCGATGCGCGCGGGCGACCGCATCACGCTGAACAAAATCCAGTTCGATGTGAACAGCGCGGTGCTGCGTCCCGAAGGCATCGCCGAGCTCGACCGGGTCGCGCGTTTCCTCCAGGAGAATGAGGGCGCCGAGATCGAGCTTTCCGGTCATACCTCGAGCGAAGGCGGTGCGGCTCTGAATCGCGAGCTTTCTTTCCGCCGTGTCTTTTCCTGCAAAACCCATCTCGTCGGTGCCGGAATCGACCCCGCCCGCATCACCACCGTCGGCCACGGCCCCGACCAGCCCGTCGCCCCGAACGACACCGAGGAAAACCGGGCCCTCAACCGGCGCGTGGAGATGAAGGTGACGCGGCTTTGAGAGTAGTCCGCGGCTTCAGCCGGCGCGAGTCCCGTCTGCGAGCTGAAGCTCTGGACTACATTTTGCCTCGCACGGGTATTGAAAGTAGTCCGCGGCTTCAGCCGGCGCGAGGTCCGGAATGCGACAAGTTTTGCCGAGGCGGGGTTGTGCCATGGTGGCAGCAATGTGGCTGCGACTTCAGTCGCAGGATTGCGGGCGCGGGGATTCGGCTAAAGCCGAAGCCACATTTTTGTCGTCCGTGCGCGTTGTCTTCACTCCCTCCCCTCGAACAAACTCCCCTTCGTCCGGATCAAAAACCAGAACACGGCCGCGATCACATAGAGCGAGGCGAACCCAGCCAGCACCGCGTCCCATCCTCCCGCGTTCGCAAGCAACCAGGGCACGACGATGGGAAAGGCGGCGGCGCCGAGATTGCCGCTCATGTTCGCCGTGGCGCTGACGGTGGCGACGTGGGGACCACCGAGCGACATCACCGTCGCGGAGAGGACGGGGTTGGCCGTGGCCGCGCAGAACATGCCGGCGCTGATGACGAGCACGGCGAGGACGGGATGGGCGATGAAAAACGCGGCGGCGATGAGTCCGGCGCAGAGGAGGAGTGCCACGACGGCGAGCCCCTGGCGGGCGAGACGGCGGTTGCCCGATCTCCGCAGGATCCAGTCGGAAAGAAAACCGCCGAAGAGACAGCCGGTGACATCGGCGATCAGCGGCAGGGTCGTGAGCCAGCCCGAATTGAGGATGGTCACCCCGCGGGCTTCCTGCAGGTAGGTCGCGAACCAGCTCGCGAAGAAGATGTAGCCGGCGGCGCGGCAGAATTGTTGCAGGCAGAGAAACCACATCGCGGGGCTGGCGAGGAGCACGAGCCAGGGAACACGAGTCTTTTCCGACTCCCCGGCCGGCGTGTCGTCCTCTCCGATGAGGGCGCGCTCGGCCGCATTCACCGACGGATGGAGCGAAGGCCGGTCGCGGAACCAGACCGCGAACCACGCCGCCCAGAGCAGACCCGGCAAGGCGTAGAGGAGAAACATCGAGCGCCATCCCAGGCTGATGACAAGCCAGGCCGTGAGCGGCGCGGCGATGATGCTGCCGACCGACATGAAGCCGCTGAATCCGCCCGCGGCGGAGGCCTGCCGGGTGCGGGGAAACCATCTCGCCATCGTCGAGATCCCGACCGGCACGAGTCCTGCCTGGGCCACGCCCATGAAGGCACGGGCGGCGGTCATGAGGGTGGCGGTGCCGAGGGCGAGTCCGGCCGTGGCGAGCGACCAGAGCGCCGCAAAGAGCGAGAGCGACCAGCGCGAGCCGAGCCGCTGCGCGAGCATCGCCGCGGGGATCTGGCAGAGGGCGTAAGGCCAGAAGAAGGAACTGATGAGCAGTCCCGACTCTTCCTTGGTCAGGCCGAGGTCGGCGCGGATCGTGCTCTCGGCCGGTCCGACGCCGTTGCGGACGAAATAGGCGAGCGAGGCCGCCGCACAGAGGGCGCCGAGGACGATATATCGGGTGTTGGTCGGTTTCATCCTGACAAATCTACCAATCGGTGACGGCTCCGTCGGGGGTGAATTCGCGGAGGAGGACCTCCTGCTGGAAGGGGTGTTTTTTCACCTCGTCCTCGTTGATCGTGATCCCGAGCCCGGGCCGCGTGTTCGGGCGCACGATGCGTCCGTCCTTCTCCACGGTGAATCCCTCCTCGACGACGTCCTGGCGCCATGGCACGTCGTTGTGGACCGTTTCGCAGATGAGGTACCCGGGCTGGGAGAATCCGAACTCGAGCGAAGCCGCCGTGCTCACGGGCCCCTGGGGATTGTGCGGGGCGAGAGCGATGCGGTGGGCTTCGGCGAGCGCGGCGATGCGCCGCGCGGCGCTGAGTCCGCCGCAGTGGGTGATGTCGAGCTGGCAGATCTCGACGGCTCGCTTTTCGAAGAGATCCTTGAAGGCCTCGAGGTGCGTGACCCGCTCGCCGCTCGCGACGGGCGTGGTGATGGCGGCGTTGATGCGGGCGAGTCCATCGACGCACTCGGGCCAGCAGGGCTCCTCGAAGAAGTAGAGCCCGAACTCGTCGAGGGCCTTGCCGAATTTCAAACCCATCGCGGGGGAAGGACGCGCGTGGCAGTCGACCATGATGTCAATGTCAGGACCGACCGCCTCGCGCATCGCGGCGACCGCGGCGGCGGCGGCGCGGACGGGCTTTTGTCCCTCGACCGGCATCGTGCTCGGCACGGCCATGCTCTTGAAGGCGGTGTAGCCGTCGGCGACGGCTTGCTGTGCGAGTTCCGCAAAGCGCTTCGCATTGTCGGCGGGCGTCTGGTAGAAGTCCTCCATTTTTCCGCCGCCGAGGTGGCAGTAGGTGCGCACGTAGTCGCGTACGGGGCCGCCGAAGAGTTTCGCGAGGGGCAGGTTCGCGACCTTGCCGACGATGTCCCAGAGGGCGAGATCGATCCCGGCGATGGCGGTGGCGCGCACGATCCCGTGTCCGTGCCAGAAGTGCTGGCGATACATCATCTGCCAGAGATGCTCGACCCGGGTCGGGTCCTCGCCGACGAGGAGGGAGGAAAGATCCTCGATCGTTCCGACGACCCCACGGGTGTGCCACTCGAGCGTCGCCTCGCCCCAGCCGATGAGACCGGGTTGGTCGGTGACGACCTTCACGAAGATCCAGTTCCGCATCCGCGCGTGGCAGACGAGGGTTTCGATGGCGGTGATTTTCATGCGGAAAGACGCGAGGCGATGGAGTCGATGAGTTGTTCGAGCGAGCCGGCCGCGACGACGGCGATGCTCTCCTGGTAGATGCCGGTGTCGTAGAGATCGCGCGGTGGCAGATACGACGCGCCCCAGTCGGCGGCGATCGAGGCGACGATGAGGACTTTGTCAGGAAAACGTCGGCGCAGCTCCGTCTGGAGGAGACTGTAGCTTTCACCCTGCACCCCGATCCAGACCGCGTCGCCGATCCGCCAGAGGACGACCTGCAGCGGATAGGAATCGCCCTGAGGCAGTTCGAGGAGACGGTGGAGGAGGCGGGATTTCCGTTCGGCGAGGGCGCGGAGTTCCGCGGCGCGGGTTTCGTCTCCGGCGGACCTGGCGGCGGATTCCTCGGATTGCAGGGTGGTCAGGGCCGATTCCGTCTCCATCACGGTGGGACGGCCGGGCCGGTAAGGCAGCGGCTCATCCCAGCGGTCCCGATGCCAGAGGGCTTTCGCGGCGAGCGCTTCAGGAGGAAGCGGGACGTGTTTCCACGCACCGAGTGTCGCTCCCGAAACGACCGGTCCGGCGAAGACGAAATTCGTTCCCGGATTCGGGAGGGATGTCAGGGTGGAAAGGGCGGCGAATCCCAGCTCGCGTCCATTGCGGTCGGCCACGGCGGGATCTCCGACAAAACCCTCGCGCGGTCCGATCTCGCCGCTCGCGCCCTGGAGAAAGAGGCAGGGTGCGCCCGTCTCGCGCTCGACGAGCTCCCGCATCGCGCCGATGTAGTCCGGACTGATGAGGGTGTTGTCCCACGCGAGGGTGGTGGGATGACAGGCGTAGTTCAGCACCGTGGCGAGGAGGGATCCGGTCTCATCGCAGACCTTCGCGATGACAAGGGTGTCATCCACGGGCACGCCGGGATTGTGCCCGCAGATGTACTGCGAACCATCCCAGAAATCGCGGTGCGTCGCGAGGCCGCAACGGCCGCGTCCATAGACGATCGAGGCGGGGACGAGGGAAGCGAGGGCGTTCCTGGCTAGGGTTCCCACCGTTTGCCCGAGTTGATCGAGGTAGGGCGGAATGTGTTCACCGCCGGGGAGCCCGGCGCGGTCGAGTCCCATCAGGCCGGCACCATGGGTGTGGGAAAAGACGACGAGGATCTCCCCGACAGCGGCGCCGCTGATGGCGGAGATGGTCGAAACCAGATTCCGATGTTCGACTGCGCCCAGAACGCAATGATCGAGGGCGACGAGGATCTGGCGCCCGGGGCCTTCGAGCGGAGCAAAGACCGCGACGGTGGCCCGGAGGGGACGATGCACGCCGGTGGCCTGCTCGTGTTTCGCCGCGCCCCACATCCGGTGGTAGATGTCCACCGGCGGGGTGATGTCGGCATGGGCGAGGGCGAAGCGGCAACGGCTCTGCGGCGTCGGGTCTTCGGTGCGGGAAAGGACGGGCATTCCGCGCGATTGAACCGGTTTGCCCGGAATGCGTCAAGGGTGGCGAAGGCGGGGTTGTGCCATGGGGTGGCAATGTGGCTGCGACTTCAGTCGCAGGAGTGCGGGCGTCTCTTGGCCGTCCGGGTTCGACTAAAGTCGAAGCTACATTCTCAATGTGGCTGCGACTTCAGTCGCAGGAGTCAGGCTAAGGATTCGGCTGAAGCCGAAACCACATTCTTGTTGTCCGCGGTCGGTTCGGGAAAGTAGTCCACGGCTTCAGCCGGCCCGGGCCACCGAATGCGAGCTGACGCTCTGGATTCCTTTCTACCCGATCAATTCATCCCAGACGACCCCGTGCACATCGGTGAGGCGCACGTCGCGTCCGGCGTAGCGGAAGGTAAGCCGCTCGTGGTCGATGCCCATGAGATGCAGGACGGTCGCCCAGAGGTCGAAGACGCTCGTTTTCTTATCGACGACGTGATAGCCGAATTCGTCGGTCTCGCCGTAGATCGTGCCGCCCTTCGTTCCGCCGCCGGCCATCCAGATGCTGAAGCCGAAGGGATTGTGGTCGCGCCCGTCGCTGCCTTGCGAAAAGGGCGTTCGCCCAAATTCGCCGGCCCAGATCACGAGGGTCTCGTCGAGGAGTCCACGCTGTTTCAGATCGACGAGCAAACCCGCGATGGGTTGGTCGACCTGTTCCGACATGTTGCGGTGTCCCGATTCGAGGCCGCCGTGCTGGTCCCAGGGGTTGGCGGCCTGGCCTCCGCCGGGCGTCTGGGGCAGACAGGTGAGCTCGATGAAACGCACCCCGCGCTCGACGAGCCGTCGCGCGAGGAGGGCCTGCTGTCCGTAGGCCCGGGTCATCGGATTTTTCGCCTCGAAACCGTAGAGACGCTTCGTCGCCTCGCTCTCACCGCGGAGGTCGCAGAGCTCGGGAACGGCGGACTGCATCCGGTAGGCGGTCTCGTAATTGCGGATCGCGGCCTCGACCGCGTCGTTCGCACGTGTGGACGACGCGAACTCGCGGTCGACGGCGTTGAGGAAATCGAGCCGCGCCCGCTGGGTGAGGTCGCGCTCTTTGGGGCGAATGTTAGGCACCGGATCGGCCGCGTCCACCTGGAGGATGGAGGCCTGGTGCTGGGCGGGGAGGAATCCGCTGCTCCATTGTCCCACGCCGCCGTGGGGAGTGTCGGCCTCGCCGCTTTTCAGGACGACGTATCCCGGGAGGTTGGAATTCTCCGTGCCGAGGCCGTAGCTGGTCCAGGCCCCGGCGGAGGGATGGCCGATGAAGGGAAAGCCGGTGTGGAAGAAGAAATTCCCCTGGGCGTGTTCGTTGACCGGGCTCGTCATCGAGCGGACCACGGCGAGATCGTCGGCGCAGTGCTTCCTCAGATGGGGGAAGAGGTCGGAAATGGGAATGCCGCTTTGACCTCCGGGGGCGAAGTCGAAGGGGCTGCCGTAGATGTTCCCGTTGTTGTTGAACTGGGTCCGCTCGACCTTCACCGGCATGGGTTTTCCGTGCAGTTCGCGCAGCTTCGGCTTCGGGTCGAAGGTGTCGAGGTGTGAGACCCCGCCCGACATGTAGCAGAAGATGACGTGTTTCGCCCGCGGCCGGAGATGGGGTCGGGAAGGCGCGGCGTTCGCGGCGAAGGCCTTCGAGCCGAGAAGTCCTGACAAAGCCACCATTCCGAACCCGGTCGAGGCGCGGCGCAGCGCCTCGCGGCGGGAGAGGCGCTCCGCGAAGGGGAGTGATGGAGTGGCGGAGTGATGGAGAAATGGGTCGTTGGTGCGTGTGTCCTTCATACCTTTTACCTTTTACCTTCCCACCTTTTACGGAGTTCGTTTATCGCAGATAAACGAACTCCTTCAGATTGAAGATCGCATGGGCGAGGTCGCGCCAGCGGCGTTGTTCGGGGTCGAGGTTTGCGCCGAGGGATTCGAGTTCCCGGACTTGGTTGCCGAGGGCCTGGAGTTCCGCCTCGAGCCGTTGGCGTTCGGCGACGCCGGACTGACCGAGGGCGGCGTCGAGATCCTCGCGGGTGACGGGTGCGGGACCTCCGGCAAAGGCGGCGCGGGCTTCCTCCGCGGTGAGGGCGCGGTCGTAGAGTCGGCCTTCGAGGATGCGGCCGCGCAGGGCCTTGCTG
>JALRFZ010000025.1 GCA_023253615.1 Verrucomicrobiales bacterium
GGCAGACCGGGCAATCTTCGGATATGCCATCGACCGGGCGGGCCACCTTCAGCGGACTGCGACACGCCGGACATTGGAGGACGGCGGCTTCGGATTCCGGAGAGGGGGAGGTCATGCAGGCGGAAAGAAATGGAGGGTGAAAGACGAGGGCTCACTTCCTCACCACGCGCGTGGCCGAGATGCGGTCGTGGAGGGCGCGTTTCTCCGGATCAAAGGCGGCCATCCAGTAGACGCCCGAACAGAGGGCGAGCAGCGCCCCATAGGCGAACAGGCCGGTCATCATTCCCAGAACGAGAGTCGCGCCCTCTCCGTCGCCGCGCTCGGCGAGCCCCACGGTAACGGCGACGACCAGAATGAAGCCCAAGGTCGAGGGCACCCACACGAGCAGGTAGTTCAGAGGTTTCTTCGCGAGCCAGCGCACGAAGGCACGTTTGTAGGTCAGGCGGGAGCCATCGGGATTCACCACCTTCGCCCCGATCACGATCTTGCCGAGGGTCGCCTGGTATTTGCCGACCATCCAGGTCTCGTAGGCGATGCTGAAAGCGAGCGTGCCCAGCGCCCCGAAAGCATAAGCGATCGCCATCGCAGGTGTCATCCCGGTCATGCCCTGGAAGGAGTCCTCGTCGATCTCATTCGCGCCCATGCCCGAGGAGAAGGCGGCGATGTAATAGGGCACCATGAACAGCCCCGATGGGATCATCTTGATGAGGTAATCAAGCAGGGACGACAGCGAACGCCACCAGAAACCGACATACTCCGACGTCTTCTCGGTCGCATCGGCGATCCCGATCGCGCCGCCCTCGAGGATGCGCTGGAGGAAGTCGTCCTTCGCCTCCGGACCCACGAGCGCCTCCCCATAGGGCAGCATCTCCCCGGCCGGATAAATCCGGCCCGATTGGGCGCAGACGCCGATGGTCACCTTGGGCGGATCCGCGGAATCCGGTCCCGGCGGGTCCTCACCGGCCGCGGCCCGGGTCATGAGATCCGCGGCAATGTCACGAAAGGGAATCCAACCCGGCAGCCCCTCGCGCCAGACGAGCGACTTCGCCTTCAGTTCGCCCGAGCGATTCAGATCCAGGAGGGTCGATTCCTCGACCGGACCCTGTTGGGCCGCCATCAAATCGGTGTAAAACCACGCTGCCATCGTCGCCCGAGAGTGTTGGCCGGGACCGCGCCGATGTAAACGCGAATCCTCCGCCACGGCAAGTTTCCTCGATCGGTATCCGCCCCCTCATTCCATCGCCGCGGCGGCGAGCACGGTCTCCTGCACGGTCAGATCGTGTTCCGACGGGTAGGGATTCTCCTTTTCCCCACGGACGATCGCCGCGAGATCGGCGGCATCGCCGGTGTAGCGCCCGTAGGGCTTTTCGAAAGTGACCTCGCTCGTCCCCTTGGGAAAGACGCGACCGCCGTCGCCAAAGCGCCGCTCTTCCGTGAGCGAGAGCGTGACGACCGGCCGGTCGAGCGGCTGGATGTGGAAGGTGCCCCCGGTGCCGCAGACCGTGAAGTGCCGTCGGGAGAAGCCCTCGACCTCGAGTCCCGTGGTGCGCACCGTGGCGGTGGCCTTCGGGTATTCGAGCACGGCGAGCATGTTGTCCATCAGCGTGTCCCCGGGCGAGTCGAGACTGCGACGCGGGAAGGGCACCACCTTGTCAGGTTTCCCGAGGACGGACACGGTGAGATCGATGATGTGGCAGCCCAGCTCGAACATGGTGCCTCCAGCGAACTCATCGAGCGTCTCGCGATCTCTTTGCGGGATCACCTTCGACATCACCGCATGGGTCTCGAAGACCTCGCCCAGCCAGCCCGCTTCCAGCATGCGGTGCAGAAGCTGCACGGCGGGATTGAAGCGGTACATGAAGCCCATCTGCACGACGAGGCTCTTTTCATCGGCCAACTTCATCAGTTCCCGGTATTCCCCGAGCGAGGATCCGGCCGGTTTGTCGAGATGCACATGACATCCGGCCTCGACCGCGACGCGGGCGTAGCGGAGGAGATCCCGCACCTCCGTCTCGACGCCGATGACGCGCAGATCCGGAATCTTGAGCGCCTCCTCCAGGGTCAGAAAGGGAAACTTCCCGTAGAGCGCGCTTTTCTTCGCCGACTCGAGCAGCGCGGGATCTTCCTCGACGATGCCCACCACCTCCCAATCCCCGCTTTCCGCATAGACTTCGAGCTTGTTCGCGTGGGGGTGCCCGGTACCGATCTGCAGATATCGCAGAGGGGCTTTCTTCCCGGAGGCACCCCGGACGGACAAACCGCCGGCGAGGGACATGGCACCGGCGGCGGCGATGAATTCTCTTCTGTTGGCCATGGGGTCAGACTATCGGAAACGGGGAATCCTGGCGAGGACTCGATCTCGCCAATTTTTTCCCTGCCCTTTTCCGCGTTCTCGCGCAAAGTCCTTCATCATGAACGAATCCAGATTCTCCGGACAAACCGCCATCGTCACCGGTGGTGCCGACGGCATCGGCAAGGCGATCGTGCGGCGCCTTGCCGCCGAAGGTGCCAGTGTCACCCTTTTTGATGTCAGCCCCGAAAAAGGCGCCGCGACGGTTGCCGAACTTGCCGCCGAAGGGTTCAAGGTGCATGCCGAGACCGTCAACATCGCAGATGAGGACGAGGTCCGCGCCGGTTTTGCCGCGGTCGCGTCACGAAGCGAGGGTGGCCGCCTCGATATCATGATCAATTGTGCCGCGATCGTCGGCCCCACCAACACGCGCATCACCCAGGTCACGACGGAAGCCTTCGACCTTGAGACCGCCATCAATCTCCGGGGGACCTTTTTCATGACGAAGTACGCCCTCCTCGCGATGGAGTCGCGGAACTACGGCCGCGTCCTGAATTTCGCCTCGATCGCAGGCAAGGAAGGCAACGCCGGGATGAGCCCCTACTCCGCCACCAAGGCTGCCGTGATCGGATTGGTGAAATCGGCCGGCAAGGAATTCGCCGAGACCGGCATCACCGTCAACGCGATCGCCCCCGCGGTGATCCGGACGCCCATGGTCGACGGCATCCATCCCGACCAGGTCAAATACATGACCGACAAAATCCCGATGAAACGCTGCGGCACTCTCGAGGAGGTCGCCTCGCTGAGTTGCTGGATCGTTTCCCCCGAGGCCTCTTTCTGCACCGCCTTCACCTTCGACCTCACCGGCGGACGGGCCGTGTATTGACCGGCCCGACTCCACCGGCAAACCGCCGGGAAGATTCCGGCGAGTTCCGCTCACCCCCCGCCGGAGGGAAGAAAACAAAAAAGCCCGCGATGAAAATCGCGGGCTTTTTGATTGGGGAAATGACTCCGAAGAACGGGATCCCCATCAGAAGGTGGCGGTCGCACCGACGTGCCAGCGACCCTGGTTGCCGTCTTCGAAACCTTCCTCCGTGACCTGGAAGCCGTAATCGACCCGCAAGGAGAACCAGTTGTCGCGCTGATAACGGAAGCCGAGACCGACGCTGCCCAATTCCGTGTCGAGCTCGCCCGGGAGCGGATCGTGGCTGGAGAGAGACCCGTAGTCATAGAAGACAAGCCCGTAGGCCCCGTCCTCGACATTTCCGAATCCGGCGAAGGTCGAGGGATAGAAGACCGGCGTGCGGAGTTCCGCGGAGGCCACGACCCCGGCATCGCCACGGACGATC
>JALRFZ010000045.1 GCA_023253615.1 Verrucomicrobiales bacterium
GCGGCGTTTCCGCGGTCAATTCGTGATCGCCGATGCGATCCCGGGCGAGGAGGACCTGCCCGACGATTTCCCCTGCCGTGAGATTCCGCGCGAGCGACTGCGTGCCGGTGTGGCAGAAGCGACAGGTGAGGGTGCAGCCAACCTGGCTCGAGACACACAGCGTCCCACGCCGCCCGTCGGGAATGAAGACCGTCTCCACCCGCTGCCCGTCCTCCATCGCGAGCAGCCATTTGATCGTGCCATCTCCCGAGCGGTGTTCCCACACGACGTCGGGACGCCCGACCCGCGCCTCGGTTTCCAACCTGCGCAGCAAGGCCACGGGCACGCGTCCATGCCCGCCGAGATCCGCGAAATCCCGCCCCCCGCGGCGAAACAGCCAGGTCCAGAGCCGGTCCGCCTGTGCCGCATGTTCCGACTCCGCGAGCCAGTCGCGGAGCTGGGAACGTGAGAGAGCGGCGAGATCGATCATGCGGCGACCAAGGTGCGACCCACCCTTCGGAAAGTAAAGCCGCACCCCCATTTTCCGCAAAACCGCACTGGCCGCGACAGGGAAATCCGCCCTATGCTCCCGGTCTCACGAATGAAACGCCCCGCTCTTTGGATCCTCTTCGCGACGATGACCGCGCCGCTGCCCGCCTTCACCCAAAACAAGGTCGATACGCCTCCGCCGACCTCGCCTCCGCTCGTCGCCGCCGATCCCGCCGGACTGCCGGAGGGCTGCGAGCGGCTCGATCTCTATCTCCTCATCGGCCAGTCGAACATGAAGGGCCGCGGTTTCATGCCGGCCGAGGCGAAAAACGATCCCCGGATTCTCATGATGCATCTGCGCGACGACCACTGGTATCGCGCCCGCCATCCACTGCACCTGACCGGCGATGCCAAGACCTTCAAAGGCCACGACAACGCGGGGGTCGGTCCCGGTCTCGCGTTTGCCGAGGCGGTCCTCGCCGCCGATCCCAAAGCCGCGATCGGTCTCCTCCCCTGTGCCAAGGGCGGTTCTCCAATCAAGCTTTGGGGAGAAACAGGCCCGCTCTATCTCGAGGCGATCCGGCGCACCAAAATCGCCCTTTCCCAGGGTCCCGCCGGGAAGACGCGACTGCGCGGAGTCCTCTGGCTCCAGGGCGAGGCCGATGCGAAGCCCGGGTCGATCGAGACCTATCCGGCCGCCCTGCACGATCTCGTCGACCGGCTCCGCAAGGACCTTGGTGATCCCGATCTGCCCTTCATCGCCTCCACCATTGGCGAAATGAAGCCCGACTCGCCGACGAGCCTCAAGAAGCGGATGAATGAAATCCTTCTCGACCTGCCCGACCAGCGTCCCCGCACCGACTGCGTCGATGCCCGCGACTTGAAGGGCCACATCGGCGACGGCGTCCATTTCGACACCGCGAGCCAGGAGGAAATCGGACGCCGCTACGCCAAGCTCTTCCAGGATCTTCAGACCAAACCTTCACCGTCTCCAGAACCCACACCCGCGGCGGGCACCTGGCCGATCGCGAGGCTCCAGTCCGAAATCCCCGCCCATCGTTTCGAGGAGGGCGACGAGCCCATCCGCTCACTCATCTACGCCGGCGAGCCGGTCGGAGGCCAGGCGACCGAGGTCTTCGCCTTTTACGCCTCGCCGCAAACGCTCGGCATCGCGAAGGAAGGCGAGATCTTTCCCGGCATCGTTCTCATCCACGGCGGCGGAGGCACCGCTTTCTCCGATTGGGTCTGGCTCTGGGCGCAGCGCGGCTATGCCGCCATCGCGATGGACCTCGGAGGCCGTCGCCCGCCCACACCGACCTATGACGAAAAGGGGGCCAAGATTCCCGACGCCGCCCACGATCCCACCCTCCGCGTCCGCCTCGAAAAGGGCGGGCTCGATCAAGGGCACGGACAAAAATTCGACTGTATCGGCGGTCCCATCGACAACGACTGGCCCTATCACGCCGTCGCCAATGTGATGAAGGCCCACACCCTGCTGCGGAGTTTTCCCGGCGTCGATCCCGAGCGCACCGCCGTCACCGGGATCAGTTGGGGCGGCTACACCACCTGTCTTGCCGCCTCGCTCGACGATCGTTTCAAGGCCGCCGTGCCCGTCTATGGTTGTGGTTTCCTCCACGAGGGCGAGTCCGTGCAAAAGCCGTCCATCGACCAACTCGGCGATCGCCGCGCCGCCTGGATCGCCGCCTATGATCCCTCCTCGCACCTTGGCAAGGGCTCCGTGCCGATGTTCTGGGTGAACGGTACCCACGACATCCATTACCCGCTCGACAGCCACGCCAAATCCGCGGCCCTCCCCAAAGGACCTCGCGCCTTCCGCATCCAGCCCCGCATGGCCCACGGTCATCCCCCCGGCTGGGCGCCGAAGGAGATCGGGATCTACGTCGATTCGATTCTCACAGGTGGCGTTCCCCTGCCCGAAGTGGGCGAAATGGAGGTCGGAGGCGGGACGGTGAGTGTGCCGGTCCAGTCCAAGACGAAGCTCACCCAAGCCGAGCTGCATTTCACCAGTGCCGGAGGAAAACGGTCCGAGCGCGAATGGCAGATGGTGCCCGCGAGGATCGAGGAAGGAAAGGTCATCGCCGAGAGACTGCCTGCCGAAGCGAACACCTGGCTCCTCACGATCACCGATGAACGCGGGGCGATGGTGACGACGGCGGTGGGGGTGAGGTGAGGGACCCCCGCCTTTCCCCTTCCCAACCCGCCCCACTTCGGCGACATTCCCGGCCATGATCCCCCGTCGTGCCCTTGTTCTTGCCCTGGTCTTCCTCCCCCTCCTCGTCGCCTCCGCCGCGGACCGTCCGAACATCCTCTGGATCACCGCCGAGGATCTGAGCCCGGCGCTCGGCTGTTACGGCGACCCCGATGCGAAGACACCGAAGCTCGATGCCTTCGCGAAGGAGTCGGTCCGCTACACCCGTGCCTTCGCCGCCGCGCCGGTGTGTTCGCCCTCGCGCTCGACCCTGATCACGGGCATGTGGGCGCCGAGCCTCGGGACGAGCCAGATGCGCTCGACCTTTCCCCTGCCTCCCTCCGTCGACGCCTTCCCGACCTACCTCCGCGAGGCCGGCTACTTCAC
>JALRFZ010000753.1 GCA_023253615.1 Verrucomicrobiales bacterium
CCCATCGAGCAGCTCGACGAGGAGAAAACGCCCTTTCTTCGCGAGCCGCAGGCGGGCGCGGGCTTCGCCCTCCGGCAATCCGGGTTCGGGAAGCAGAAAGTCGGCGGTCCAGTCGTCGCGTCCGCGGACCGGCTTGATTTCGCCAGCCGGAATCTCAACGCCGAATTCGCTGCCCATCACCTCGAGATCGCCCCGCTGCCAGCCGAAACTGATCCGGAAGGATCCGTCGGACCGGCTCCGGAGGGTGAGTCCTCCCCCGAAGCCATCGTGATAGTTGCCGCTGCCTTCCGGCGGTGCGTCTCCCTCGGGGCGGGGATGCTGGAAGAGGGAAATCGCCTGGCCCGTCGCCTCGATCCACCGGTAGACTTCGTCCGCGTCGCGCACGGTGACGGGCGGGTCTTTCGCGGGAGCATCTGCGGAAGGGAGCGTGTTCCTGGCGACCCAGCGTTCGCGCAGGCCGGGCCAGCGACGGTTCCATTCCTCGAGAATGTCGGAGAGTCCGGCTTCGCGTTTCCCTCCCCACGATTTCTGCGCCTTTCCGAGAGCATCCTCCGCCGCCCGCAGGGAGCGCTCCGCGATGGCGAGCCGTTTTTCGTCGCTGAGGCGCCGGTATTCACCGAGAAATCCCTCGTCGGCCGGTTCCGTCTGCCCGGGGGCGAAGTCGATCTCGATCCGTCCCGTGCCTTTGGCGAGAAATTTCGCGCCCGGTGCTTCCTCTTCGCCGGTGATGCGGGAAAAGATCACGGTGTTCTCCTCCGTCACCCCCACACCTTGCCATAGATGGAAAGAACCGGGGTCGCCCGGGAACCGGACCTGCACGCCCACCTTGGCGGGATCGGATTCGTCGATGCGGATGATCCGCCCGGATTCGTCATCGTGGTAATGACGCACCATGGGCTGGCCGCTTTCCTCCTCTTCCCCGAGCCGGGCGTATCCCGGGAGGGATGGCGCTACCGGTGAAAAGGCTGCCAGGAGAACAAGGGCGGCGCGGCGGGAGGGATGCATGGGATCTGATGCCGATCCGGTATCACAGCGATAGCAAAATTCAATTACCGTTTCGGAACCCACGGACGGAACCTTCCGCGTAACCCGGGTTAACCTTTCCCTCCCCATGACCGACTCCCAGTCTTACGACGTCCTCATCATCGGTGCCGGACCTTCGGGTTGCAGCGCCGCCTCCATTCTCGCTGAAAACGGGCACCGCGTCCTCATTCTCGAGCGAGAGCGCTTTCCCCGCTACAAGGTGGGCGAATCCCTGATTCCCTTCACCTACCAGCCCCTCGAGCGCATCGGGATGATTCCGAAAATGAAACGCTCGCACTTCATGAAGAAGTACAGTGTCTGTTTCGTGCAGCCCGATGGCCGGGCTTCGGATCCGTTCTATTTTTTCACGCGCTACGACAAGGAGACGATCGCCCAGAGCTGGCAGGTGCTGCGATCCGAATTCGACGTGATGATGCGGGACAATGCCGTCGAAAAAGGGGCCGAGGTCCGCGAGGGCGTCACCGTGAAGGATCTCGTCTACGAGGACGGCCGGGTGGTCGGCGTGAAGGCGCTCACCGGGATGGGTGAAGCCTTTGAAGTGCGGGCGGCGATCACCCTCGACTGCACCGGCAAAGAGGCCTTCGCTTCGAACCGCCGCGCCTGGAGAATGGGGGATCCCTACCTGAACAAGGTGGCGGTCTGGACCTACTACGAGGGAGCCAAGCGCGACAACGGGATCGACGAAGGGGCCACGACCGTCGCTTTCGTTCCGGAGAAAGGTTGGTTCTGGTACATTCCGCAGCACGACGACCGGGTCAGCGTGGGGGTGGTCGCCGAGGGCAAATACCTCACCCGCGACGGGGTGAAGGATCCCAAGGCCATCTTCGAGCGGGAGATCGCCAACAACCGGTGGATCGCCGACCATCTCGCCTGCGGACGCCAGATCGGCGAGCATTATCTGACGAGCGAATATTCGCGCCACTCGAAATACGGTGCCGCCCCGGGGCTGCTCCTGGTCGGCGATGCCTTTGCCTTCCTCGATCCCGTCTTCAGCAGCGGGGTGATGCTCGCTCTGAAAAGCGGCGTCATGGCCGGCGATTATGTTCACGAAGGGCTCGTGAAGGGGGATCTCAGCCCGGCCCATTTCAACGGCTATTCGCAATCCCTGCGCGAGGGCATCGAGAACATGCGCAAACTCGTCTATGCGTTCTACGACCCCGATTTCTCCTTCCGCGACCTGATCAAGCGTTATCCGGAGATGGCGGGAGAGCTCACCGACTGTCTCTCGGGCGATGTGAACCGCGATTTCTCGGAACTCTGGAGCAAAATCAGCGAGTTCCCGTGACGGAGTCCCAAGGGCGCATCCACACGTCTGCGGCTGGCGTTCTCGTGCTGCCGGAGGCGGAG
>JALRFZ010000063.1 GCA_023253615.1 Verrucomicrobiales bacterium
GGAACTCGTCGGACGCGGACTCACCTCCTGCGCCACCTGCGATGGGGCTTTCTATCCCGACGTTCCCGTGGCCGTGATCGGCGGCGGCGACTCGGCCTGTGAAGAGGCGAACTTCCTGACCCGCTTCGCGAGCAAGGTGTATCTCGTGCACCGCCGCGACGAGCTCCGCGCCTCGAAGATCATGGCCGACCGCGCCCTCGCCAATCCGAAGATCGAGCCGGTCTGGAACTCCGAGGTGAAGGATTACCTCACGGACGAGAGCGGCGATATGCGCGCCGTCCGCGTCCTCAACCGGGTCACGGGCGAGGAGAGCGAAATCGATCTGAAGTGTGTCTTTGTCGCGATCGGTCACGATCCGAACACCGCTTTTCTGGCAGGATCGGGGGTCAACCTCGACGGGGACGGCTACATCCTCCAGGACGGTCACTCGACCCGCTCGAACATCCCCGGCATCTTCTCCGCCGGCGATGTCGCCGACCACGTCTACCGCCAGGCCATCACCGCCGCCGGCAACGGCTGCCAGGCCGCCCTCGACGCGGAGCGTTACATCGCGGCCTTGGAGGGGTGAGGGGATGCCGGAGGCATCCCAGCCATTAGCCGGTGGTTAGACGGTCTGCCAAAAGTCCGTTCGCAAATCGGATTCTTCTTTGGGGGTGGGATTCTTGCTCGCTTCGCTCGAACTTCTCTCCAAACCGGTCGCAATTCGCGCTTCCCGCGTTGCTCATCGGTCATGGAGCCCGCTCCACTCCCTCTTCGCGCCTTGGCATCACAAATTCCGACTCGACCGATTCACGAACGGACTTTTTGCAAACAGTCTGAGCGAAGCGATACCACCGGTTTCAGACGCAGGTTGATGCATCCCGGCAGGGATGCCAGCCAACGCCGTTTGGACGGTTGTCCTCCCATCCGCGTTTGACGCTCTGCTGGCATCCCTGCCGGGATGCGAAAACGAGACCACCAGAATCCGGTGGTGTCGCTCGTGCCTCGCTCGACCACCGGCTAATGGCTCCGATGCCTCCGGCATCGGGATCGCGCGGAACCTCCCGAATCACCCGCCGCCTCAAGGCGTCACCACCGCCCCGAACACAATACAAATCGGAGCGGGTACCTGGATGATGGCACCGCGCTGGTAGGTGAGTTTGCCGGTGTCGGCGGCCACGGCGTGGACGGCGACGGTGTGGGAATCGGCTCCGGCCGCGAGGAGCCATCGGCCGCTGGGATCGAGATTGATGTTGCGAGGGAAGGCACCGCGCACGGGCTGCACCTGGATCACATCGAGCGCGTCACCGCTCTCCTTCACCGCATAGACGGTGACGGTGTCGTGACCGCGGTTCGAGGAATAGACATACGAGCCCGAGGGATGGACGACGATCTCGGCGGCGGAGTTGAAGCTTTCCGCGGCTTTCACTTCCTCGCTCAGGGCCGGGGTCGTGGAAAGGAGCTTCGCGGCGCCGGCGGCGGCATCCCACGAGAAGACGGTCGTCGAAAGGCTCAGTTCATTGAGCAGGTAGATGAATTTGCCATCCTTCGAGAACTTGAGGTGGCGCGGCCCGCCGCCGGGAACGGAAGCGGCGAAGCCGTGTTTGGTGATGGCGGGTTTGTCAGGGTCGATCGCGTAGATGACGATGCCGTCCATGCCGAGATCGGGAACGAGGGCGAATTTTCCATCAGGCGAATAGCCGACGTAGTGAGGATGCGGTGCATTCTGACGTCCCTCGACAACCTTGGATCCCCCTTCATGTTCGGTGACGGTGGCGGTGCCGGGTTTGCCCTCGGCATCGAGGGGCAGCAGCGAGGTCGAGTTGCCGCCGTATTGGGCGGTGAGGAGGAATTTGCCAGAGGGATGCACCGAGAGATGGGCCGCGCCGCCGTCGCCGGTGGGTTCGAAGTGGAAGAACTTGAGCGAGCCATCGGCGGCGACCTCGTAAGCGGCGACTCCGCCGACGTTCTCCTGCGTCGCGGCGGCGTAGAGCTTCTTGCCATCGGGCGAGAGGGCGAGGAAGCCGGGCGAACCGATCTCGTGGGCGAGTTTGGCGGGGCTGAGGGTGCCTTTTTCGCCGTTGAAGGTGGCGTGGTAGATTCCCTTGGCTCCCGCGCCGCCGGTGCCGAAGTAGACGTGGCGATTCTCCGCGGAAAGGGTGGTGGCGAAGGTGAGAAGGGCGAGGGCGAGCAGGGGCGACTTTTTCATGGGCGACGGAACGATGCCACAGGCGGAAGGAAACGCATCCGGCGAATGCGCGTCCCTTTTTCAACCGGGCGGGGATTACGCATGACCGGAAGAGGAGATCCTTCCCGCAGATTCAGGGAGGCCCGCAGATTTCTTGCCCGGAAAATCGGTTGGCCTTCCTGAATCTGCTGGAGGAGCAACCAGGAATGGATTCACGCTTCCGTTTCAGGCGCAGGCCCTTCAGCCACGCGGGTCGAAATCCGGAAACCCCCGGGTGGGCAGGAGCGCGTGGAGGGATGGCGACAGCGACGCGAGGCGGAGCCATTCCGCTGCGACCCGATCGTGAAGAGCGGCGAGCGGCTCTTGGCGCGGGTCCCGGTGAGCGGATTGTCCGCGGCGGTGGTTGACGGCATCGTCGTAGACGGCGAGAAGGGAGCCGGCGCAGGTGCGGCGGTCGAAGTCGAGCGCGCGTCGTCGTGCCTCGGCGGCGAAGCGCGGGCGCTCGGGATCCTCGCGGAAGTCAACGAGGGCGCGGGCGAAATCGGCGGGGGTCGACGTCGGATCGAGAAGGCGACCGCTCACCCCATCGACCACGACATCCTGCGGACCCGTCGCGCGCAGGGCGAGCACCGGCACTCCGGCGGCCATCGCCTCGGTCAGCACGAGGCCCTGGGTGTCGGTGAGGGAGGCAAAGGTGAAGACGTCCATCGCCGCATAGGCATCCGCGATTTCGCCCTCGTCGAGGCGACCGAGCAGAAAAAGCCGGTCGGAGAGTCCCGCTTCGCGAAAGGCATCGGTGAGGGGCAACGCCATCTCCCCCTCGCCGCAGATCAAAGCAACGGCATCGGGAGACCGGGAGAGGAAGACCACGATCGCCTCGGTCAGATAACCGATCCGTTTCGCCGGGATAAGGCGACCGAGATGTCCGACGACAAAGGCGTCTGCGGGGATCCCATGCCGTTGCCGAAACCCGGCCCCATCTCCCGACGCAAAGCGCGCCGTGTCGATGCCCGTGGGCACGACCGCGATCGGCCCGGCGACGCCCTGATTTCGGAGAAGAGCCGCGATACTCGGCGTCGGCGCGACCAGGCCATCGCAAAAGTCGGAATAGGCGACCGCCAGCTCCCGGGCCGCGGATTCGAGGGCCGCCAGTCCGCCCAAATGACCCCGGTCTTCCTCGCGATGGAAGAGGGTGTGATGGGTGAACACCAGCGGCAGCCCCCGCGCCCGGGCATATTCCTGCCCCCAACGCCCGAGCAGGAAGGGCTGATGCACATGGATCACGTCCGGAGCGAAGGTTTCGATGCAGTGGTAAAACGATCCAACGTTATCCGGATTTCTCCGTTCGTCATCATCAAGGGGTGCGGCGGCATCCTCTCCGAAATATAACCTGGCACCATTTGGAGGGATCGGGACGCGCAGGATTCCAGATTCGGAGGCGTTGTCGGGAGAAGGGGTCGTCGTCACGACGAGGACCTCGTGACCAAGGGTGCGCAGGTCGGCGGCGAAGGTGGCCACGGAGGATTCGATGCCTCCGATGATGGGCGCAAAAGGGTGGGTGAAATGGGCGATTTTCACGGCAGACGGCAGGCCCGCACTTTGGCATGAAAATGACAAAACATCGCTAAAAAGGGCTCTTGACCATGAGACTAAATCTCATTAATGAAGGTTCAATGAAATCAACCGCTTTCAACCCGCTGATCCTCAACGCGATTCTTGGTCTTTCGCTCCTCGCGCTCGTCCCGGCCCATCAGGCACAGGAGACGGCGACGGAGCTGGAAAGCACCGTGGTCGAATCCGCTGCTCCCGCTCCCCGCCCGGCCTCTCGTCCCGCCCCGCGCCCACAACCCGCTCCGGCACCAGCCCCCGCCCCGGTGGTGGTGGAAACGCCGAAGATCGAGCCGCTCGTCTTTTCGGACCGCGCTCCCGTTTCCCTGAAAATCGACGCGGCGATCGCGGAGACGCCCCGCAGCGTCTCGGTCATCACGCAGCAGCAGATGCAGGATCGCGGAGCCCTCAACCTGCAGGAGGCGCTCAACTACACGCCCGGCGTGACCTCGGGTCCCTACGGCATGGACACGCGGGGCGACTGGTCCTTCGTCCGCGGGGTCGATCCGATCGCCTACGTGAACGGGATGCGCTCGACTTTCGGATTCTACAACAACACCCGTCCCCACACCTACGCGCTCGACACGCTCGAAGTGATCAAGGGCCCCGCCTCGGTGTTGTTCGGTCAGGGGAGCGTGGGAGGCATCATCAACTCGACCTACAAGACGGCCTCGACCTTCGAGCAAAACGAGGTCTACGCCTCCTACGGCAGCTACGATCGCTTCGAGACCGGCTTCGAT
>JALRFZ010000132.1 GCA_023253615.1 Verrucomicrobiales bacterium
AGGCGTCGGCCGAGACACCGTAGCCGGTCAGCTCGGCGTAGATGCGGGCACCGCGGGCCTTGGCATGCTCCAGCTCCTCGATCACGACGACACCGGCGCCTTCGCCCATGACGAAGCCATCGCGGTCCACATCGAAGGGGCGCGAGGCGCGCTCGGGCTCGTCGTTGCGCATCGAGAGAGCCTTCATGTTGCCGAATCCGGCGAGGCCCATCGGACAGATCGTCGACTCGGAACCGCCCGCGATGAAGGCGTCGGCATCGCCGTATTTGATCATGCGCCAGGCTTCCCCGATGTTGTGGTTCGAGGTCGCGCAGGCGGTGACGATGCACATGTTCGGCCCGCGCAGGTTGAATTCCATCGAGACCATCCCGCTCGAGATGTTCGCGATCATCATCGGGATGGTGAAGGGCGAGACGCGCGAGGGCGATTTCTCGAGCAGGTTACGGTGCTGCGTCTCGAGCGTGATGAGGCCCCCGATGCCGCTGCCGACCATGCAGCCGAAGCGGTCGAGGTCCACCTTGTCGAGATCGACGCCGGAGTCGCGCATCGCCATCACCGATGCGGCCATGCCGAGCTGGGCGAAGGGATCGGCGCGACGGGCGTCCTTGGGATTCGAGAAAAAGGGCGCGGAATCGAAGCCGCGGATGACACCCGCGATCTTGCAATCGTAGTCGGCGAGGACGGGATCATCGATCCGCGAAACACCGCTCTTTCCGGAGATGAGGCTGCTCCAGAAAGTATCGAGATCGTGTCCAATCGGGGAGACGACTCCCATTCCGGTGATGACGACGCGGCGTTCCATTTTTCTTCTGTTTTCGAGAGGGGGTGACGGCTAAACTCAGCGTGCTTCCAAGTCAATGCAAGACGATTTCTCCCCGTCGAAAAGCGCTCGAATGCCCATCCTTTCCGGGAAAAACGGCCCGTCACGGGGCCTCCGGAGCCTCAGATTTCAATGATGCGCTCGCGCTCGTTCATCGCGCCGCAGCGGGGGCATTCGGCGAGATCGTGGCTCGAGGGATCCTCGAAGACGTGGTCGCAGATGCCGCAGATGACGAAATGTTTCCGCCGCCGGTTTTCCCGCCCTTTCCGGAAGACCTCGGCCGCGAGCCAGGCGAAGAAGAGGGCGCAGAGAATCCCCACGAGATAAACCGCGATCATTCCATCCAGCGTGACGGGGAACATGGGCAGAGGGAGGGTGAAAACGGGGTAAACGCGGATCGCGGGGAGCCACTCTGCACCGGTCCGGCGGGCCGGTCAACCGCCGCCGAGCTCGATCCAGCCCGTCGCAGGCCCGGGCGCGGGCTGGAAACGCAGGATCGATTCGATGACCGAGGCGAGGTCGCGCTTCTCGGATTCCCCGAGGGCGGCCTCGACGGCACTCACCTTTACTTCGCCTCCCGGGGCGATCTCGAGGGTGAGTCGGGCGGCGGGGAGCTCCTCGGCGAGGGCGAGGTAATCGTGCAAAATCGACCAAGGCGCGAGCGGCCGACCCGCCAGAGCGGGATCGATCTTCACCGACACCACCGGCGTGCCCTGCCCCGGATCGGTCGCGGGCAAGGGCTGGGGCAGGCCCGGGCCGGAGGTCATCGAAGGTGGCGGGAGGAGGGCGAGTTCCGTCTTCTGGAAAGCGGGCGTAAAGCGGACCGGGTGAGACTCCAGCCGCACCCGCTCCTCCGCCTGGGCCGAGGGCGGCATCAGGAAAATGGTGCGGTCGGCGAGCCGCTGCAGGACCGAACGCGTCGCCGGATCGTCGGATTTCATCACCGTGATCCCATCGGGCTCGGGCTCGACGCGGACCGGCGACGGATAGACGACCTTGAAGAGGTAAAAGCCCGATCCGTGGATGAGGATGGAAAAAAAGAGGAAGGCCGTGAGGTGTATCCAGATGCGCTTTTCACGGGTCCAGTTGAAGACCTTGCCCCGCTCATCGGGCTCCTCTTCCACCGCTGCTCTGCCAAAGAAGCCCATTGTGCGCGCCCTTCACTGGGCCTCCATTTTCGTGGCGAAGGAGACCTCGAATCCCGCATCGAGCACCAGTCTCGCGATGCCCATGACGACCCCGTAGCCGACCGCCTCGTCGCCGAGGATGACGACCTGGTTCGAGCGTTTCACCGCATCTCCCAGCTTGCCCTGGAGCGAGGTGAGGCTGACGCGTTCGTCGTTGAAATAGAATTCGCCCGTCTCATTCGGGATCAGGGTGATGATGTGCGCGTCCTCCGCCGAGGGCAGGGACGAGGAGGAAGCCGGCAGCTTCACCTCCACTCCGGACTTGAGGACCAGATTCGACCCGAAAAGGAAAAAGATGATCAAGAGGAGGATCACGTCCATCAGGGGTGCCGTGTAGAGCATCCCGGAGCGGTCGGAGAGCGTCGATTCCAGTTTCACGATCCTCGGGCTAGTTCGCCGCTTCGGAAGCTCCGTTTTCCTCCTCCTTCTCGACCGGGCGGATCGAGATGATGTCGGAGGGCATCGCGCGCAGGTCGCAGATCGTGTTCACGATCTCGATCCCGGCGCTCTCCATGTCGTGCATCAGGCTCTTGGCGTGGGCGCGGAGGTGGGAGTAGAAAACGAAGGCGGGAATCGCGACCATCAGTCCGGCGGCCGAGGTGATGAGTGCCTCATAGACGCCCTGCGAGATCTCCGCGACGGTCGCGAAGCCGCCCACCGCATTGATCTGCACAAAGGTGTCGACGAGACCGAGGACCGTCCCGAGCAGACCGATGAGCGGGGCGATGTAGGCCACCGTGAGAAGCACGGCGAGGTGTTTTTCCAGCTTCGGCACCTCGAGCTGACCGCTTTCCTGCACGATCTCCTTCAGCTCTGTGCGCGGCGAGGCATAACGCCGGATCGCCGAATGAATGACGCGCGCTGCCGGACCCGGCGTGGCGGCGCACTCCGAGAGCGCCTCGGCGTAGGCTTTGTTCTTGATGAGATTCCGGAGACCGAAGAGCAAATCGCCCACATCAATGCGCGCGCGATGGAAATAGAAAAGACGCTCCAGGAAAATGGCGATGGCGATGACGGAACAGCCGAGCAGAAGCCACATCAGCGGGCCGCCTTTGGTGATCAAATCCATGGTCGAAGAAAATTCGTGTCCCGCCAAAAGACGGAGTCAAACCGGAATCCAATACGTAACACACGATTCCTCCCTCGCCAACCGCTTATGAACCGCGCACGAGAGACCTTGACGTTTCGGTTACCTTTGTTGTATAATTTTAATAATTTACATGAAAATCGGATCGTTATCCCTCCATTCGACCCGGCCCGCCGCCCGCGCGGCGAGCCTGGCGGTGGTGTGTGCGATCGTGCTATTTTCCAATGTCGCCACGGCCCGCGCGGAGAACTCCTTCGCGTCGATCGCCCGGTCCTATTTCGACAAGGCCCTCGACGCCGCGAAAGCGATGGTGAAAAGCGGGGAAAGCCGCGGAGAACAAGCCGCCATTTTGGTCGATCCCGAAGAAGCGGCCCTCGAGTCGGCTCTCGCCGCCGGCAAATCGGAGATTTTCCTGACCAAGGGAGGCTACGACTTCACCCAATCGCGCTGGGGCGCGCAACCGACTCCCTACCAACTCGAGGGCCTGGAGCTGGTGCCGCTCCCTGAATCTCCGGTCAACGGCGGAGATCAATCCTCGGGCATCGACCGGCGCCGCACCTACGAGTTCCGCGCACGGAATCACCGCCGTTTTTACGATCAGACCGGCTGGGGACGCTGGACCCCCGGGGTGCCTCCCCATCTCGATACCATCACGCTCGTCCGTGAAAACGGCATCTGGAAAGTCGCCTCCTCACCGCTCTGGGCCTACTCGCTCAAGTAGGGATCGATTCCAGCCTTGCCACCGCGGGCCGGAATCACATAAGTTTCGTCCGTCCCGTTCAAGCGGACGATCTCCGGCCGGACCAAGGTTCCCGCCGGCTAACCCACCCTTTCATTCCCCACCATGACCACGCCCATCGCAAAACCCCGCGTCGCCATCATCGGTCTCGGCT
>JALRFZ010000146.1 GCA_023253615.1 Verrucomicrobiales bacterium
TGAGGAGCGAGGAGCCGGCGGGCGAAGTTCTTTGCATAGAAAACCTGCCGGCTCTCTCGCAAAGTCAAGGAAAAACTCGCCGAAAATAGATATTTAACTCGTTAAAAATAAACAGGTTAAGCGCTTAGGTTGATGCGAATGGGAAGGTTCCGTAAGGGAGCGACGGGCGATCGAGGAACTCCTGCCAATGGGGATAGTGTTCTGAGGCATAACTGTAGACGGCCTGATGGAGGCCGCCGTGGACGGTGAGATCGGCCTGGGCATCCCCTTCCAGCCCGGGAGGATGGACGGCGACGGGAGTCGGGACGGGCTCCTTGTAGATGCCCGTGGGAACGTCTTTTCCGTTGATGGAAACCGTTTTGACGAGAGATCGGTTTACCGAGTGAATCCGCATTTGCACGGGGACGGAGCAGGAACAGTGCCCATCGAATTCGAAACCCCAACCGACGCCTCCGGCGAATGCGCAGCCATTCGGTTCAGTCCTGGAAATTGGAATTGGGTGCCGGGCTCCACACGGATGGATGGAACGCGAATGGGCGCGGATGACTGGCGAATCCGGGCTGATGAAACGAACCGGCGCCGGGTGCTGGCATCCCTGCCGGGATGCCCGGATTCTTTGTTCGGGTCCGGTGGTGTCGTCGCTTCGCTCCTCGACCACCGGCTAATGGCTTCGATGCCTCCGGCATCGGGTTTCCGCGAGGGGTTGTGGATCGCGTCCGTGAATTGGATCGGGAAGAGCGTGGCGCCGGTCTTCTGAATCCTTGGTCTTTGCCACGTTTTGAACCACGGATGGACACGGATTCACACGGATGGGTTGGAAAGAAGAGGGAACGCGGATGGGCGCGGATGACACGCAGATGACCGCGGATCAGGACCGTTGGAATAAAGGGATCTCCGGGGAGTCCTGTTTTCCGTATCCGTGTTGATCCATGAAATCCGTGGTCCCTACCTTTTTTGGACCACGGATGAACACGGATACGAGATGAGATGGAACGCGAATGGCCGCGAATGACACGCAAATGTCCGCAAATCCGGACTGATGAAACGGATGGAAAAGGAGCTTGTCTTTCAACGCTCAGTTCCCCTCCACCCGATACAGGTGATGGCGTGTCCTCACAAACATCGCCTTGCCCACCACCGCCGGCGAAGCCATGAAGCCGGGGCCGCGGCGGGGATCATCCAAGGGGGCGTTGTCGGCGAGGCGGTTGGTGGCGAGGACTTTGAATTCGCGGCCGGGCTCGAGGATGGTGGTCTCGCCTTCGAGGCTGAAGAAGAAGAGTTTTCCATCGACATAGATCGGGCAGGCGCGGAATTTGCCGGTGAGGCGGCCGCGCCAGACTTCTTTGCCGGTGGTGGCTTCGACGCAGACGACGAAGGTGTCGTCCATCGCAAAGTAGACGAGGTCGTCGACGACGATGGGGGAGGAGTATTTGGGGAAGGACTTTTCGATGCGCCACTCGACGTGGGTGTCGGTGATCACGCCGCTGCCGCCCGTCTTGATGGAAATCATCTCGGCACCCTGGCTGAATCCGGTGACGACGATGAAACGTCCCTCGTGATAGACGGGCCGGGCCGCGGCGGAGTAGGCGGGATGGTCGACGCGCCAGAGTTCCTTGCCGGTGCGGGGATCGTAGCCGTAGGCGGCCTTGGCTCCGACGCTGCACATGACGGGTTGTCCGTCGATGGTGACGATGAGGGGCGTGCCGTGGGCTTTGCGCCAGTCGCCTTCCTTCACCGGCTGCTTGTCGATGTGTTCGTCGTTCCAGATGGCGGAGCGGTCGGTTTTCCAGACGGTCTTGCCGGTGGTTTTGTCGAGCCCGACGACATACTGGAGGTCGGCTCCATCGAAGGTGAGGATGAGGAGGTTCTCAAAGAGCAGGGGCGAGGAGGAAGCGCCGCGGTAGTGGTAGCACTTCAGGTCGTCGCGCTTCCAGAGGACTTGTTTGGTGGTCGTATCGAGACAGGCGGTGCCGAAATGGCCATAGTGCACGTAGACGCGACCAGGTTCGATGGCGGCGGAGGGGGTGGCGTAGCTGTTGTCGGCCGCGCCGTTGCCCATGGACTGGGGATCGTCGCTGTGGAAGAGCTTTTCGTTGGCGAGGAGCTTGCCGGTGGTGGCGTCGAAGCAGAGGACGTAGAAGTCGTGCCCGTCCTCGGTCGCGGTGGTGAGCCAGACCTGGTTGTCCATGGCGATGGGCGAGGAAAGGCCGAGGTGGGGGACCTCGGTCTTCCACTTCACGTTCTCGGTTTCGCTCCATTTCAGGGTCAGGCCGGCGGTGCCGGCGTGCCCGTCCTGGCTCGGGCCGCGGTAGTCGGTCCAGCTGTCGGCGGCGCGAAGAGCGGAAGTGGCGGAGAGGACGGCGAAGGTGATGGCGCCGAGGAAACGAACGAGGGACACGGGGCGAGTCATGCGCCGATGGTGCCGTTCCAGCGGGAAACTGTCAATCGTTCGTCGGGGACGGAGGTGCGCCCCGGGGGTGGTAAAAGGTAAAATGCAGCCACGAGCGTGAGCGAGTGGAGCGGTGGCGACGTTGACGTCTCCACGCGGGATCGATTCTGCGAACGCTGGTAGTGGTGGTCACGCGCAGGAGGACGGCGGCCTTCGGATCAAGCGCCTCACTCCACCTCCTTCACACATCGGAACCCCGTGTGATTCGCGGGGGACTCGATGTCGATCTGGCCGCGGGAGCCGGGCTGGTAGCCTTTGCACCAGACGTCGGAGCAGAGAAAGGATCCTCCCTTGGTGACGTGTGAGGTGATTTCCATGCCGGCTTCCCTCGCTTCCGCAAGGCTGGGACCGGTCGAATTCGGTACGGTGGCGGAGGGCAGTTCGTAGGCGGTCGGATGATACAGATCCGCGACGATCTCCCAGACGTTGCCGGCCATGTCGTGGAGACCGTAGCCGTTCGGAGCAAAGCGTTTCACGGGCGCGGTGGTGAAAAAGCCGTCGGCCTCGGTGTTCCGGTGGGGCCATTCGCCCTGCCAGATGTTGGACATCCAGACGTTTTCTCCCTCGGGAAACATCGAGGCACCCCAGGTGTAGGGCTGATGGTCGAGCCCGCCGCGGGCGGCCTTTTCCCACTCGGCCTCGGTCGGGAGCCGTTTCCCGGCCCACTTCGCGTAGGCGGCGGCATCCTCTGGGGTGACGTTGACGACGGGATGATCCTCGAGTCCTTCGAGGGTGGTGCCGGGACCTCCGGGGGTGCGCCACGTCGCCGAGGGCACGATGTTCCACCACTGGGAGATGTCCTGCGGATCGTCGATGGCACCTTTGGGAATGGCAAAAATCATGGCCCCGGCGAGGGGTTCGATTTCGAGGGCGGCCTGCATCTCCTCAATGGCGGCGAGAATCTGGTCGCGTGGCCCGCCAGTCGCGCGGGAGGCCATCAGCTCGAGCCGGGCGAGATTCCGGCGGACGTCGTCCTTCAATTCCTGCACGCGTGCCTCCGGCAAGGGGCGCTCGGCGAAGGTCTGGTAGCCGGTGGCTTCGACGAACCTCGCGAACTGCCGGTTGGTCACCTCGGTCTCGTCGATCCAGAAGGCATCGACGTGAATCTCGTGAACCGGATAAGCCGACTGGTGCGAGGCGGAATCGCCGCCTTGTTCCCCGGCATCACCTCCGCGACGATAAGGGCCGGCCGGAATCAGGACCATGCCCTCGGGCGCATTCGCCGCGGACGGGAGCGGAGGGGAGGTCGATGCGGGCGCCTCGTCGGAGCAGGCAGCGAGGAGGAGAAAAAGCGTGAGGGGAGAGAGCCGGTAGCGCGGGATCATGACGGATCGGAGGACGACCCTCCAAGGAGCGCCATCCGGGCGGAGCGCGCAAGGAGAAGCGATCTCGCAATCCCGCTCAGCGGACCAGGGCGGCGTGGGAATGGCGGGGACCGGTCCCGTCGGGGAGATGGGGCGGTCCGGCGATGTGCAGGACGAACTCGACGGGATCGACCTGCCCCCCGGACTCGGCGTTGGCGAGCCATTGGAGGAGCTCGGGGGAAAGCGGGATGCGCTGGCCCCAGACCTCGATCTCGGCACGGGCATGACCATGGCGCAGGAGCCGGACACGGCGGTCGCCGGGGAGCCGGCGCGCGATGGCGCGCGTGAGGCAGTTGGCCGTGGAGATGTCGCACATGCCGCTGTTGTAGGCCTCGTGCATGGCCTCGATGTCGTCGGCATCGATCCTGCAGGAAAGGCTTACGAGCGGTTCACGGGACGGGGCGGCAGTCATCGCGCGTAGTATCGCCGATCGGCGGGTCGGCGGACAAGTCGGATCTTGTCCATCCCTTCGCCTGGATTGTCACCGGAGCATACCCCGCGGAGGGCTCCGTCGCCGTCGGATCAGCGGCTCCAGCGGATCGAGCGGGGCAGGATCCCGAAGGGCACGCGGCGGTTTCCGACAAAGGATTGCCGGGTGGCGTGATCGGGATCGAAGGAGAGGGAGACCACCTTCCATGAGCCGCAATGCCATTTGAGCAGGGCGATGAATTCCACGGCGAAGGGAGCCGGGTGGTCCTGATAACGGCCGCTGCCGGCGATGCAGGCCCATTCTTCCTCCAGGGCGAGATGATCGACGAGGTAGCGCGACGGGCCGACAGCGACTCCGCAGGGCTGGATGCGGAGGAACTCCTGATGGACCGATCCGAGGATGGCGGAGCGATGGCCGGAAGCCGATCCCTCGCCGGAGCGGCCGGAGGTGGCGAGGAGCAGCACGGGAAGAAGGAGGGTGAAAAATCGTGTCATGGCGGGACCGGGAGAAGCATGGAGGCGCTGCGGAACGCGGGCCACCACCCCACCCTACCCGGTTCCGTCCGGGGATCAAGCGCGCGCCGTCGCGGTGGAGGAAACGTCACGCCCGTCGGGTGGCGGGCGTCGCGACTTCCGGGAGGAGGTTGTTTCTGCCAGGAAGATCCCATTTCCGGACACTTGATCACGTGAGCGCGGGACCGCCTGAGGCGATTGCGGGAGGGTCGATTCGCGGCGACTTTCCGGGCATGATGGAACGAATCGATCGACGCCGTTTTGTGCTCCGCTCTCTTTATGCCTCGCTCGCGTTGCCGAGCCTGCATTCGCTGATGACAGGAACGCTTCGTGCCAACGGACCGGTCCTCGCGACGAAGGGTGCCGGCGTCGGCGCACGACGCTTCGTGGCGGTGGGGAACCTCCTCGGCTTCCAACAAAAATCCTTCTTCCCCGAGACGACGGGCAAGGGCTACGAGCTGACGACCCTGCTCAAGCCGCTCGAAAAAAACCGCGGGCACATGACGGTCTACCGTGGTCTCGACCACGGGATCAAGGGCGGTCACTTCGCGGTGCATTCCTTCCTTTCCGGCGTGCTCCATTCCGAGGCGCAGAACCGTCCCGACGGCAACGTGACGATCGATCAATTCATCGCCGACGAGGTTGGCACCGAGACCCGTTTCCCGTCCCTCACGATCGGCTGCGAGGACGGCATCCACGGTGGCTGCCAGATCGCCTGGACGAAGTCGGGGGTGCGCGTGCCTCCGGTCACGGGTCCGGCGGAGCTCTTCGAAAAACTCTTCGTGGAGGAATCGCCCGAGCGCCGCGCGGCGCGCTCCGGTGAGAACCAACTCCACGGTTCCATCCTCGACAGCGTCCTCGAAGACGCGAACGACCTCGCCCGCCGGGTCAATCGCGAGGACAAGGACAAGCTCGATGAATATTTCACCTCCGTCCGCGACGTGGAGAAGCGCCTGCAGATGCGCCGGCGCTGGGAGAACGAGCCCAAGCCGAAAGCTCCCTTCGACAAGCCGGCGAACCGCAACACGGTGGAGGATCTGCCGATGCTCTACGAGCTGATCGCGCTCGCCCTGCTGACCGATTCCACCCGCGTCGCCACCCTCGAGATCGGCGGCACCTACCTGCCCCAGCACCTCGGGATCGACAAATCGTATCACGGGCTCTCGCACCACGGCAAAGACGAGGAGGCAATCAAGCACCTCATCACCCTCGAGACGCACCAGATCGACCATTTCGGAAAATTCCTCACCCGTCTCGCCGGAATCCAGGACGGCGACAAGACCCTCCTCGATTCGACCGCGGTCGTGTTCGGCAGCGGGATCGGCGACAGCAATTCGCATACGAACTCCGACCTGCCCATCATCCTCGCTGGCGGCGGCTATCGTCACGGTGAATTCAAGAAGGTGGACGCGACCGGCTCGAAGAAAGTGCCGCTCTGCAACCTCTTCCTCGACATCGCGCAGAAGATGGGGGTCGAGACCGACGCCTTCGGCACGAGCACGAGCACCTTTGCCTGAGCATGCGCAAGGGGGCGGGAAGGCGGTGGACGGGGGCGCTCGCGAGAGTCTCGCTCTTTCTGCTGATGCCGATGTCGACGACATCGCGAGCCGACGAGGCCGGGCGGAAGGTCGTGAATGAATTCCTCGGCAACCACTGCCTCAAGTGCCACGACTCCTCGGTGCAGAAAGGCGAACGCGATTTCGAGACGCTCGATCTGCCGCTGAAGACACATCACGATCTCCTCTCGGCGAAGGAGGTGATCGACCAGGTGACCCTGCGCGAGATGCCGCCGAAAGACGCCGCGCAACCCACCGATGAAGAGCGGCTCGCCGTGCTGCGCGCCCTGCGCGGCGGCATCGCCGAGGCTCGCTCGCAATTCGAGAGCACCGGATCGCGCACCGTGATGCGCCGCCTCTCGAACCGCGAGTATGAAAATACCGTCGAGACCCTCTTTGGTCGGCGGGTCGATACCCTTGGGTTGACCGCTGATTTTCCCAAGGACAAAAAGAGCCATCACCTCGACACGATCGGCGATGCCCTCGTCACCTCCGGCTTCCTCCTCGACCAGTATTTCCAATCGGCCAACCGCCTCGTCGAGAGCCGTCTCGGCAAACCCGCGATGGAGCCGAAGACCTGGCACTTCACGAAGAACTTCAAGCAATACGAAGAGCTGAGCGGTCCGCACAAGGAGGCGCTCGATTACAAATTCCTCTGCCTCTACGAGCAGCCGAACACCGACACCCGCCAGGGCGGCTACGGCCACATCGAGGACTTTCTCGCGGGCGTGCCGGTGTCGGGTCTCTACGAGATCGACATCCTCGCGCAGGCGATGCACCGCGACACGCACTACGATCCGAAGATCTTCGGGATCGATTTTTCCGAGCCCTTCCGCATCGGCGTGGTGCCGGGGGATGTCACGAAAGGCCACATCCACTACCCGCAGGCGATCGAGCCCATTCTCGCAGAGGCCGTCGTCCCTGACAAAGAGCCCACCTGGATGAAGTTCACGGTCTGGCTCGAGGCGGGGCAGACGCCGCGATTCATCTTTCCGAACGGTCCCTACGAGTCGCGCGCCTCGGTGCTCGAGATCAACCGTCGCTACAAGGATGAATTCAAGGGCAAGGTCTCCGACTCGGGCGTGGGCCGCGCCCACATTCTGCGCGAGGGCAAGCTGCCGCACATCCGCATCGGCGAGATCAAGGTGAAAGGACCGTTGAAAGAAGAGGGAGGCTCGCTCGAGGAGCTCGCCGTCTTCGGCAAAGGCGGATTCGGGGAGGGCAAGGCCATCGAGCAGCTCTTCGCCTTCGGCGAGAAAGCCTTCCGCCGTCCCCTCGATGAAAAGGATCGTGCCCGCATCGAAGGCACTTACCAAAAGCGGCTCGAGGAAAAAGCCACGCCGCGGCAGGCCGCGCTCGATACGGTGAAACGCATCCTCTGTTCGCCGGCCTTCTTCTATCTCAGCGAGATCACGCCCGAGGAGGAGCGGACGCTGCGTCCCTACGATCTCGCCTCGCGGCTTTCCTACGCGCTCTGGGCCGGCCCGCCCGATGCGGCCCTCCTAGCCGCCGCCGACGACGGCACCCTGACAAACACCGAAACCCTCACGAAACAGATCGAGCGGATGTTGAAAGATCCCCGGTCCGGGGGATTCATCGAGGCCTTCCTCGACGCCTGGCTGAATCTCGGCGAGATCGGCAACCAGCCGCCTCCGCGACAGGTCGCGAGGGTTTTTTACGCCGAAGATCTGCCGACCTCGATGAAGGAGGAAGCGCGCCTCTTTTTCCGCCATCTCCTCGAAGAGAACGGACCGGTCACCGACTTCCTCGATTCCGATTACACCTTCGTCGACAAGAAGCTGGCCAACCTCTACGCCCTGCCCGAGAAGGAAAAACTGAGGCTCGCCGACGGCTTCCAGCGCGTCTCGCTGAAACCCGAAAGCCACCGGGGCGGCGTCCTCGGCATGGCGGGCGTCCTGACGGTGAGTGCGAACGGAGTCGAGACCTCGCCCGTAACGCGGGGTGTGTGGGTCTCGGAAAACATCCTCGGCATGCAGCCACCGCCGCCACCCGATGTCGTGCCCGAGATCGAATCCGACGTCAGCGGCGCGACGACGATCCGCGAGCGGCTCGCCAAACACGCCGCCGACAAGACCTGCGCCGAATGCCATCGCAAGATCGATCCGCTCGGTTTCGGGCTCGAGACCTTTGACCCGATCGGCCGCTGGCGCACGAAGTATCCCGCGACGAAGAAGGATGGTCCCTCGCCGAAGATCGATGCCTCGGGTGAGTTTCCTTCGGGCGAGACCTATGCCGACTTCCGTGAGTTCAAGAAAATCCTCGCGGGCGAGCGGAAGGACCTTTTCACCCGCCACCTCGTCTCGAAACTGCTCTCCTACGCGACCGGACGCCACATGGAGGTGGTCGACGACTACGAGATCGGAGACATCCTCGAAGAGGTGAAGAAGGAAAACTACGGGCTGAAGACGCTCGTCGTCGAGTCGCTCACGAGCGACATCTTCCGCTCGCGCTGAGGGCGGGCGATCAGCGTTGCCTCACCGCCTCATCGAGGAGGCGGTTGTAGATCTGCTGGCGCTCCGGCATGCCGAGCCCGCGGTTGCGGTATTCATACATCTTCACGTTGATGCTCTCGCGCTGTTCCAAGGAAAGGCGGGAAATCTTCGAGACGACCTCCGGCGGGATGGTCTGGTTGTCGCCGTAGCCGTCGGCCTTGAAGCCCTCCTTGATGTTGCGGGCGGCATTGCGGGCGTCGTTCATCTGATCGGGCGTGAGGACGCGTGGATCCGGTCCGCCGTGGGGTCCGGTGCCGCCACCGGGCGTGCCGTTGCCGACACGGTTCGAGACCACCGCGGCCGCCGCGCCTTTCGCGGGAGGAGGCGTCTTCTCATAACGGATCGAAAAGATCTCGCCGCCGCCCGCCATCTTGATCCGCGCGGTGAGCGTCTCGATATCGGAGGGATTTCCCTTCACCTCCACGAGCTGCCAGCCCTCGGGACTGACCTGGTCGCGGGAAACCACGGAGGTCTTCCGTGTTTCGATGTCGAGGAGCGTGGCCACCGGCTCATCCGCGATGCGGGCGACGCCGGTGATGATGAGGGATTTGGAGAGGTCGAGGGTGCGGATGAAAGGCGAATGCTGCCGCAGGGCGGCAAAGTGGTCCGCGGTGACCTGACCGGGTAGGTCAAAGGCATCGGACGATTCCGTCGCCGGCTCTTGGGCGAAAATCGCCGCCACCGGAAGCCATGTGGCCACGGCAAACAGACAGGGAACGATCGGGTGCTGGCGGTTCGCGATCATCGTCGGGGAAAGTGTGCGCCGGATCGCGTGCCTGATCGAGTCACGGATATGCGCGGGATGGGACGGCCTCCCCCAAAAACCAAAACCCCACCCCGGCCAAAAGGAGGTCGGCCGGAGCGGGGCGGGAATCAGGGTTGCCCCTGAAAGGATTTTGGTGATGTCAGGATCAGAGGTCGAAGCGGTCGGCGTCCATGACCTTGGTCCAGGCGGCGACGAAGTCGTCGACGAACTTCCTTCCGGCGTCGGCGCTGCCGTAGACTTCGGCGATGGCCGTGACGAGGTTGAGCGCGCCGGGGCCGCTCGTGGCCATGCAGACGCCGGGCCTGCCGGTGACGCGGGCGTAGCCCTGGGCCGCGAACCCGCCCCCCTGCTCGTGGCGGGGCAGGATCGTGCGGATTCGGTCGCCGAAGCGGGTGAGGGCCTGATGGAGCGGCATGCTCGCCCCGCCTGGATAGGCGAAAATAACGTCCACGCCCTGCCGCACGAGCGACTCGACGACCACGTCGGCCCCTGAAACGAAGGCGGTGGAGGCGGCGGGTCGGGAGGCGGTGGCCATGACGGGCTCCATTGGGTCGCGAAACAAAAGTGCCGGGGCCGAAGACTTTCCCCGGCGCAGGCTTTCAAAAATACACGATCCTTTGGGCCCATCCAATCATTGACGGGAAAATTGGGCGAGTTCGGGGCCGCGCGGGCGGCAATTCAATACCGCTCGACCGGCGACCGGCTGCCGGCCTCGGTGCTTCGCTGGTGGGCCCGCTCCTCCCCGAGGACGGCCACCCGCAGCTCCCAGATCGCCCGGGTGATCCGCTCGAGTTCGCCCGGCGACCACGTGGCCGGGGGCTGGAGCTGCAACTTGAAGCGGCCAACCCGCTCGAGCGCCGTTTCGACGACCGGCCCGGGCTGGGCGGCAACCACGCTGCGGGCCTGTTCGGCCAGTTCCACCCGATGGCAGATCATGAGCAGATCGTTGCCCGCGGCCAGGGCCAGAGCCAGGCCCTCCTCGAACGACGCGGCGTCGAGCACGGCCCCCATGTCGAGGTCGTCGGTCATCACCAGCCCCGTAAAGCCACATTCGCCCCGCAAGAGATCGTTGACCACGAGCGGAGAGAGCGAGGCGGGCCGATCGACGGGATCGAGCGACGGATAGCGGACGTGGCCGGTCATCATGCTGTCCACCAGGGGAACGAAGTGGCGAAACACGGCCAACTCGTGCTCGTCGAGCTCCGCCCGCGAGCGGTCGATCCGCGGAAAGGCGTGGTGCGGATCCTGGGTGGCCAGCGAATACCCCGGGAAATGCTTGCCGCAGGAGAGGACGCCCCCCGCCCGCAGCGACTCGTTGAAGTCGCCGGCCAGCCGGATCACTTCCGCCGCCGTCCGCCCATAGCAGCGGCCGCGAAGCGAATTGTCGGCCTCGTCGTCGAACGAGATGTCGAGCACGGGGCAGAGATCGAGGTTGAACCCGAACAGCCGCAGCAGGTTGGCCGTGAGGTCGCCATGGCGGCGGACGAGCGCGGCATCGCCCCGCTCACGAAACTGTGCAGCATTCGGTGGCTCCTCGCTGATCGTCCGCAGCCGGGAGACCCGCCCCCCCTCCTGGTCGACCGTGATCACCGGCTCGACCGTCGAGAGGTCGCGGAGATCGTCGGTCAATTTCCGCAACTGCTCCGCCGATTCGATGTTGCGGCCGAAGAGGATGAAGCCGCCGGGCTGCACCCGGCGAAAGAGCGCCGCCGTCTCCGCGTCGAGCACCGGTCCGGGAACACCCACGAGCAACAACTGCCCGACATCAGCGGTCATGCGTCACCTCCTCGAGACTCGTCTCACCCATGGTCACTCTCCTGTCGCCGTCCCTCGGCAGGGTCGAGCGGGATGCACGCCGTCGCGAGGAGCGACGGGATCGTGGCGGCCATCACCCAGCCGAAGAAGCCCGGATAGCCGAGCCGCTCCTGGAGCCAGCCGCTCACCATGCCGGGGATCATCATCCCCGCCGCCATGAACCCCGTGCACAGGGCGTAGTGCACCGTCTGGTGGTCGCCGCGGGCGATCACCATGCAATAGACAAGGTAGGCGGTGAAACCGAAGCCGTAGCCGAATTGCTCGATCGCCACGGCGAGCGTGACCGCCCACAGGCTCTCCGGCCGGGCGACCGCGAGCCAGACATAGGCGAGGTTCGGCAGGTTGATCGCCAGTGCCATCGGCCAGAGCCACCGCCCCAGCCCGCCACGAGCGACCAGAATCCCCCCCAGGATTCCTCCGAGCGAGAGCATCGCGATCCCGACCGTGCCGTAAGCGAAGCCGACGTCGGTGGTCGTGAGGCCGAGCCCGCCCTCAGACCGCGGATCGAGCAGGAAGGGGGAGACGAGCGCCACGAGTTGGGCCTCGGCCAGCCGGAACAGAAGCAGGAAGGCGAGCATCCGGCCGATCCCCGGCTTGCGGAAGAAGCTCACGACCGGCTCACCGAGCGCGGCAAACGAGACGACGGGCCCGGTGTGCCGCCGGTCGCCGGCCGGCCGGGGAAGCACCGCCGCGTGGTAGGCGGCGGTGGCCAGAAAGATCGCGGCCAGCATCAGGTACACCCACCGCCAGGCGGTCCGCACCTCGCCCGTCGCGGTCTCGAGCAGGCCGGCCACGATCACCACCAGCCCGCGGCCCACGACGTTGGCGATCCGGTAGGCGACGCTGCGAATGCCGACGAAGTAAGCCTGCTGCCGATCGTCGAGCGCGGCCAGATAGAAGCCATCGGCCGCGACGTCGTGGGTGGCGGAGAGGAAGGCGATCACCGCGAGCAGGAAAATCGTGGTCGTGAGCGGGCTGCCAGCACCGACCGTGGCGGCCAGCCCGCCCAGACTCGCCGCGATCAACACTTCCGTCGCGAGCGTCCAGCGGCGGCGGGTGGAGGTGCCTTCCACCACCATGCTCCAGAGCGGCTTGATCACCCAGGGCAGATAGAGCCAGCCCGCGATCAGGGTGATCTCGGTGTTCGAGACATCGAGCCGCTTGTACATCACCGTGGCCAGGAACGTGACCACCACGAGCGGCACAGCCTCGGCGAAGTACAGGCTCGGCACCCACCACCATGGGCCGCGATCAGCCGACGGAAGAGC
>JALRFZ010000168.1 GCA_023253615.1 Verrucomicrobiales bacterium
GGTATTCGTCGAGGGTGGTCGCGCCGATGGTACGGAGTTCCCCGCGTGCGAGCTGGGGTTTCAGCATGTTCGAGGCATCGACCGCGCCTTCGCTCGCGCCAGCGCCGACGATGGTGTGGAGTTCGTCGATGAAGAGAATGATCTCGCCATTGCTCGAAGTGACTTCCTTGAGGAAGGCCTTGAGCCGGTCCTCGAATTCGCCGCGGTATTTCGCACCCGCGATCATCGAGCCGATGTCCATGGCGATGAGTCGTTTGTTTTTCAGCGAATCCGGCACGTCGCCGCTGACGATGCGTCGGGCGAGGCCCTCGGCGATGGCGGTCTTGCCGACCCCCGGTTCACCGATGAGGACGGGATTGTTTTTCGTGCGCCGCGAGAGGATCTGCATGACCCGGCGGATCTCGTCATCGCGCCCGATGATGGGATCGATTTTCCCCTGTCGCGCGATCGCGGTGAGGTCGGTGCCATATTTCTCCAAGGTCTGATATTTGCCTTCGGGGTCCTGGTCGGTGACCCGGTTGCTTCCGCGGATCGCGGCGATGGCTTGTGACAGCGAGGCTTCGGTGATCCCATTCTCTTTCAACAGGGTCTTGAGGTCGACCGAACCCTCTTCCGTCATTGCCAGGAGGACGTGCTCGACGCTGGTGAATTCGTCCTTCATGTCCGACTTCACCTTTTCGGCGGTGTTCATGACCGCGCGGAGATCCTGGCTCAGGTAGACCTGCTGGCCGGCATTGCCCTGCACGGAAGGTTTTTTGTCGAGAAGTTGATTCACCGCTGTCTCAAGACGGCCCGTGTTCACCCCAATCTTCTCGAGCACGGGACGGGTCACACCGTCGGATTCACGGAGCAGCGCGGCGAACAGATGGGTGGCGCTCAATTCCGAGTGATTCCTCGAATTCGCGAGCGACTGGGCGGCTTGGAAAGCCTCTTGCAGCTTGTTGGTGAACTGGTTCGGATTCATGGCGGTTCGTCTTCGGGGATAGAATAGTCAGGTTTCGTCCGTCAACGCCAAGCCTTCCTTGGCGGAGACGATGCAAATGTTGGGATTTGAGGGCTTTGACATTCATTGCAGGTTTTTGTTCAAAAAATCTCGAATCAGCTGCCGTGCCCGCGTTTCCCGGCACCTCGTGCCTTGTCAAAAGCGCCGCCCTGCGCGAATCTCGGCGCGATGAATTGCACCGCCAGCGACACCGAAGAACTGATCCGCCTTTACTACGAAGCCTTCAATGCGGGCGATCGTCCCGCGATGTTGCGCCTGCTCGCTCCGGAGGTCGTCCATGACATCAATCAAGGCGCCAGCGTGCCCGGCGTGGAGGCTTTCGAGAAATTCCTCGCCCACATGGACCGTTGCTACGCCGAGCAGGTCGAGGAACTCGTCGTGATGGTCGACGAAAGCGGCACCCGCGCCGCGGCCGAGTTCTACATCCGCGGCGAGTATCTCGTGACGGACGAAGGTCTGCCGGAAGCGGCCGGACAAAAATACCATCTCCGCGTGGGTGCTTTTTTCGACATCGCCGAAGGCCGCATCGCGCGCGTCACGAACTACTACAACTTGCAGGACTGGATCGCGCAGGTGGGTGGGTGAGGGCTGCGCGAGTCAGGTGGCACCAATCACGTCGATCCCGCGCAAGCCAAAGAGCGGAGCTGCGGCGAGCAAGTGACGGTCGTTCGAATAGATTTCGTTGAATCCGTGCTCGGCGGCGCAGGCAAGGTGCAGGGCATCGGCGGCGCGGAGGAAGCAAGAGCCCGGATCGGAGAGGAAGATTCGCTCCACCCGCTGGTATGACCGTGGGCCGGGTTCCAGCCATTGCAGGGCTCCGGCCCGGGTTGCGTCTTCCATCTGCTGGAAAACCGCCCGCGCTCTCTCCGGATCCGCGAGTTTTTCCCGCATTTTCCGGTGACCGACGGCCGCGAACTCCGTGCGTCCATGTATCGAGCAAGCGACGACGCCGATCCGCGAGGCGAATTTGACGACCTCCGCGGATCCCACCTCTTTCCAGTGCAATTTCGCGAGATAGGAGGCGTCGAAATAGGCCCGCTTCATCGATCGTCGCGACCCTCCGAGATGATCCGGGTGGAATCCGGGCCGCCGTCGATCCCGTCCGATTCCCAGTATTCCTTGAAGCCGGGAAGCAACTTCCGATTGGCCCAGTAGGATACCGTCTCTTCGGCGACCGCCGCCGTCGGGTTCAACTCCTTCTCCAACGAGGTCAGGACGATCTGTTTGAGCGTCTGCCCGGTTTCGACCGCCCGGATCTTGGCCTTCTTGTAGAGGGCTTCGGGGATGTCGATGGTGGTCTTCATGGAAAAACGATACAGGAATGTGGTTTTCCGTCAATCCGTCTTCCTGTCTCGACCAGCTCCGGGCCCGCTCATGCCACCACCGCCTTCGCCACCTTCCCGTAGACATCCGTGAGGCGGAAATCGCGGCCGGCGTGGCGGAAGGTGAGCTGCTCGTGGTCGAGGCCTAACAGATGCAGAATCGTGGCGTGCAGGTCGTGCACGTGGAGACGGTTTTCCTGGGCCTTGAAGCCGAACTCATCGGTGCTGCCGTAGGCCATGCCGCCTTTCACACCGCCCCCGGCCATCCACATGGTGAAACCGTGGGGATTGTGATCGCGGCCGTTGCCGTTTTCGGTCACGGGCGTCCGGCCGAACTCCCCGCCCCAGATCACGAGGGTGTCTTCGAGCAGCCCGCGCTGTTTCAGGTCCTCGAGCAGGGCATAAACGGGACGATCGATGTCGGCTGCGAGCTTGCGGGTCTGTTCGTCGTGTTTGCTGTGCGTGTCCCAGGGCTGGCCGTTGCCGTAGTAGACTTGGATGAAACGCACCCCGCGCTCGGAGAGACGGCGGGCGAGGAGGCAGCCGTTCGCGAAATGACCGGTGCCATAGGCCTCGCGGATTTTTTCGGGCTCTTTGGAAAGGTCGAAGGCATCGCTCGCCTCGAACTGCATGCGGTAGGCGGTCTCCATCGCCTCGATGCGGCCCTCGAGCGCTTCGTTGCCGGGGCCTCGCGCGGCGAGATGTTCGCGGTTCAAGGCCGCGGCGAGATCAAGCTGGCGTCGTTGCAAAGCGGGATCGGGTTTCGCCGCACTGAGCCAGGGGATCATGCGATCAGGCTCGATCTTCGAGTGGTTGATGTAGACGCCCTGGTGCTGCGGCGGGAGAAAGGCGCTGTGCCAGAGCTCGGCGAAACGCACCGGACGGCCCGGGCAGAGGACGAGATAGGACGGGAGGTTGCGGTTTTCCGAACCGAGTCCGTAGGACATCCATGCCCCCATGCTCGGCACCTTCGGGGTCATCGTGCCGTTGTTCATAAGGAACAGGGCGGGACCATGGTTCGGATTGTCGGTGTGGCAGGAATTCAGCACGCAGAGCTCGTCGGCATGACGCGCCGTGAGCGGCAGCAGCTCGCTGATCGGCAAGCCGCTTTTCCCGTGGTTCGCGTAAGCGTAAGGCACGGCCATGAGCCCGCCGGTGGGCCGTTCCGTGCGGAGATCGGCACCTTCGGGACGTTGGCCGTGGTATTGGGCCAGGGCCGGTTTGGGCTCGAAGAAATCGGGGCCAAAGGGACCGCCGTTCATGAAGAGATGAATGACGCGTTTCGCCCGCGGCGCAAAGTGGGTGCGTGGTCCGAAGTCACCCGCCGCCTGCAGGGCCGAGGCGAGCCCGAGCGAACCGAGACCGCCGCCGAAGCGCTTCAGGGCGGTGCGACGATCGATGAGCGGGGAGTTTCCGGGAAAGGTCATCGCGGTCAGTCGAGGTAGAGCAGTTCGTTCGAGGTCAGGAGCACCTGCGCGTAGCTCGCCCAAGAGCCGCCGCCTTTCAGGTAGGCGAGGCCGAGTTGACGCTCGCGGTCGGTGGGCTCGCGCTGGAAGAGCCGTTGGTAGGCGTCGCGCAATTTTTCCTCGTCATTCGTGCCCGTGAGCTTTGATGCGAGAGCCTCGGAGCGGGCGAAGATGAAGGGGCTGTTGAGCGAGAAAAGCTGCTGCAAGGGTGTCGCGGTCTCCGTGCGGGTCGAGCTGTGGGCGATGGGATCCGGGAAGTCGTGGATGCGGAGCATTTCATCGAGCTCGCGGCGTTTCACGAGTCCATAGACGGTGCGCCGGGTCGCCTTCGGATCCTCGAGGGCGAAGGGTTCGCCTCCGGGTTTTAGATCGAGTTCCCCCGTGGCCGAGAGCATGGCATCGCGCCAGGATTCGATGTCGAGACGTCGCGGGCTCATGTGGGAGTAAAGACGATTCTGCGGATCGATCGCCTTCGCCTCGTCCGAGCCGAGCGAACTCTGCCGCCAGGTCGCGGATTCGAGGATTTCGCGATGCAGCCATTTCAAGGACCAGCCGTTTGCGACAAAACGCGCCGCGAGATCATCGAGCAGGGCGGGATGGGTCGGAGCCTCTCCCGCCGGACCGAATTCGCTCGGGGTCGGCACGAGGCCGCGACCGAAATGCTGCTGCCAGACCCGGTTGACGATGACGCGGGCGGAGAGCGGGGCGGCCTCCTCGACGAGAGCGCGGGCGAGTTCGAGACGCCCGCTGCCGTGATCGAGCGAGCGGGGTTTGCCATCGGGCCCGGGAAAGGCGGAGAGAAAACGGCGCGGCACGATTTTTCCGGGCTTGTTGGGATCGCCGCGTTCGTGCAGGGGCAGGTCCTGCGCCATGCCGGGGATGTAGTCGAGTTTGGTGCCGTGCTCGCCCTTGTCCTTCGGCTTCACGAAGAGCGCGGCCTCCATGACCGCGGGAGCGGTGGCGGTGTGATACTTCGGCGTCGCTTCGCGGATCGCGGCGATTTCCTTTTCGAAGGCGGCGAGCTGCTCCTTGAGATCGGCGGGCGCGGGCTTGGCTTTCTTCAGGGCATCGCGTTTGCCTTCGATCGCCTTCACCTTGGCGCGGGCTTCGCGGATCGGGGCGAAGGCCTTTTCATCGAGCACCGGTCGATCGATGAGCTGCACGCTCGCGAAGACTCCGGCGATCGCATAATAATCCTCGGCCGAGACCGGATCCGACTTGTGATCGTGACATCGCGCGCAGCCGAGGGTGAGACCGAGGAAGGTGCGGCCGAAGGCATCCATCCGCTCCTCCCATTCCTCGGCCACGGTCACGCTGATGATCTCGGGTGGCAGTTGCAGCTCTTTCCAGTAGCTGGGGCTGAGTCCGAGAAACCCGAGGGCGGCATTGTCGGCGGGATTCGATCCGGGGAGCAGATCGTTGGCGAGCTGTTGGATGACAAACTGATCGTAGGGCAGGTCGCGGTT
>JALRFZ010000291.1 GCA_023253615.1 Verrucomicrobiales bacterium
GATCATCGGGAAAAGTTCGTGAACGCGCTGGATCTGGCGATCCTGGCGGATCGTTTTGTAGATGTCGCGGTAGTTGCCGACCGACTGGGCCGCATAGTTGCCGCCGCCCAGGTTGATCGCCTCGGAGGGGTTGGAGAGGATCATGGCCCGTCCCGGAGCACTCGTCTGGAAGCTCGGATCACCCGTCGTCTCGTAGATGTAGTCACCGAGGTTGAGGACGAAGTCGATGTTTTCGGCCTCGTTATCGGCGAGGTGCTTGAGAACGTTGAAGTAGCGACCGACGAAGTCGTTGCAGTTGATCGCGGCGTATTTCACCGTGCGCGTCGAGGTGGCAGCCGGGGCTGTCTTGGTGCGGCCGATGGGAGAACGCTGACCGTTGTAGGTGAACTGGTAGTAGTAGGTAGTGTCGGGGTCGAGCCCCGTCACCTTGACCTTCACAACACCATCGTGGGCGGATTGTGCGGTCAAGCTGCCGCCGGTCCAGAGGTTGGAGCCGCCGAGGGCACCGGTGGTGCCGACTTCGGCCAGCGATCCTGCGGTGGAGAGATGCAAGGAGACGCTGCGATTCACGGCCGTATCGCCATCCATGAGGCGGGTCCAGAGAACCACGCCGGTCTCACGGGGATCGCCGGAGGCGACCGACTGCGGGAAGAAGGGCGAGCCCGTCGCCGGACCAACGTTCACCGTAATGTCGATGGTGCCCGTCTTCGGCGGGACACCGTCGTCGGAAGCCGTGATCCGAACCACGAAGCGTCCGAGATCGACGGCGCTCGGCGTCCCCGAGAGAGTGCGGGTGACCGGATTGAATGCCAGCCAGGTCGGGAGCGAACCACCGCCGGCCAAAGTAGCGGTGTAGCTCAAAGCACCATTCTCGGGATCGACGAACGCATCGCCGGGCAACGTGTAGCTGAAGGCACCGTTCGCCGATGCGTTTTGACTGAGGATGGTCAAAGTCGGCGCGGGAGGTCGGTTGATTACGCCGGGAGAACCGATCTCGGTGGTATTTGGCTGACTGTTGACGGCAACAAACGCTGCGTTGACACCCGCGACACTCCTCAATGTGATCGCGACATTGTCAAGAGCGCCGGAGTTATCGAAAGTGCCGAAGGGACTCGCCGAGGGAGAGGCCCCGAAGGTGACCTTCGCCTGGCGCACATTGGCAGGATCAAAAAGGTTCACCGCATCGCCGCCGGTGCTGAGACCGACTCCACTGCCACTGTAGGTTCCGACCTGCAATCCTGCGGGCGGATTCGCTCCGAACCAGGCGGAGAGGAAACCACTCACGGTCGTCGCCACCGTTTCCGTCTCGAGAAAAATGACCGATTCCCCCGGAGCAACGCCGGAGACGCCGTTCAGCGCCACGGCCCCGCCAAGGGGAGACTCGGAGCTGTCGTCCATCTTCCAACCTTCGAGACTGACGATCCTTGCACCGACGTTCGTCACCTCAAACCAATCCGCCCCGAAAAGGCTATTCCCACTCGACCAGGGGGACACCTCGGTAATGCGGAGGAGACCGGGGGCGGCGAAGCCGGGCGAACCGATTTCGTCGGTCGAAGCGAAGGCCGGAAGTGCTCCATCGACACCGACCGCGCTGAGTTTCGAGACGGCGACACCGTTGAGTCCGGCGGTGTTGTCGAACGTGCCGAAGGGAGCCGCACCGGGCGACGCCCCGAACGTGATCCCGGAACGGACCTGCCCGACGCTATCGAAGAGCCAAACGGCGTCACCGGAGGTGCCGAGACCGACACCGCCACCGGTGTAGCTCCCGATCTGCAGACCGGCAGGAGGATTGGTTCCAAACCAATGACTCAGGAAAAGGGCGGATTTTCCGGGAAGATCGTTGGTCTCGATGAAGATCACGCTTTCACCGGGTGCAATGCTCGTAATGCCGTTCAAGGCTACGGACGAACCAAAGGCCTTGGAGCTGTCGTCCATCCTCCAACCGGTGATATCGATCGCGCTCGTGCTGTTGTTGGTAAGCTCGAACCAGTCGGAGCCAACCGGACTGTTGCCGCTCGACCAAGGAGCGACCTCGGTGATGAGAAGCGCCGGCGGAGGAGGCGTCTCGGGATCCTGATCGGTAACCGTAAGGGTGAAGGGTGCCGTTGCATCGGGGGTCGCTCCGAGGGAGGTGTCATCCACCTGAAGGGTGACCTGGTAGCTGGACTTCGTCTCGAAGTCGAGAAGGGTGCCGGTCTTCAGGAAAAGCGTGTTTCCGACCAGTTCGAAGAAGGCCGCATCGGTGCCCGCAAGGCTGAGGTCGTTGGTCCCGAGACCGTCGTCGATCACGACGACTTCACCGAGACGAAGCGGCGAAGCGGTGCTGGTGTTTTCAATCACCGAAGTGACGGCTCCATTCAACGTGAGTCCCGTCGGCGCGGCGTTTGGAGCGGTCGCCGGTGCATAGACCCAGAGCTCGGGGAAGTCGATCCCGCCGCCACCGTTTTCATTGACGATGTAGAGGAATCCGGCGGCGTCCATCGTGACTCCCTCGTGCTGCTGTCCGGCAACCGAAAGCGGATTGCCGGGATCGGAGAAGAGCTGGCGCGTGCTCGAGATCACGCCACTGCGGTCGATATTGACCAGCTTGCCATCCTCCTGGCTCAGGACGATGAGGTTCGGCTGCTGCGGCTGCCCCGTCATCGAGGGCAGGAGGGAGAGCGCGAAGACATCGGCGACATCGGTCATGCCGAGGAGGGCCGGGTCGAAGAGGTTCGTGGAATTCACCGTGGCCGGCGATCCGTTCGAGGCCGTGCCCAGGGCGAAGTCCACCGTCGTCTGGAAGATGCCGATCGGGCTGATTTCCTTCAGCACGATGAATCCGCCGGTGAGAGGATCGTAGGAGAGGCCCTCGGTGCCGGTGTTGTCGACGAAGGTGCCGATCTTCACCGTCTGCGTTTGTCCACGTGTCAGGGTGGTGCCGGCGGCGTAGGTGAACTTCACGAGCTGGCGATCGCGTTCCTCCGCCATCACGAACTGGCCGCCACCAAGGTAGGTGATGCCCTCGATGTCGTAGAACTCGGTCCCCTGCGGGCTTGAGCCGAGAGCCAGGGTCATCGTGTCGATGAACACGCCGGTTTTCGAAACCTGCGTCACGGAGCGCCCGCCGTCGGCGACGACGAAGAGGGTGTCGGTGTCCCAATTGTAGGCGACACCCGAAGCCTCCTGGCAGAGGAGGTTGTGAGCGGGGGTGCCGGCGGGGAGCGCGGTGAGGAGCGGTTCGGGCAGGCTGTAACGGCCGACCCTGACATAGTTCGAAAGATCCACGGAGGTGATGGGAGCCACGACGTTCACCGTGATGGTGTCGCTGTCGAAGTCACCGCCACCGTTGCTGGCGCGCACCCAGAAATTCGTCGACCCGGTGAGCGCCGAAGTGAGCAAGGTGGGCGAGGTCGCCCCACTGATGGGATTGCTCGTGTCGCCCTTGTTGCCCTGGTACCATTGCAGGGTCGGAGCGGGATTTCCGGTCGCGGCGACGCGCAGGGTCGTGACCCCGCCGCTCGCGATCGTGCTGCCACCGACGGAGAGGGTCAGCGAGGGGGCGATGACGTCATCGTTCAGGATCGTGCCCGTGCCCGAGGCGGTGCCGATGATGGTGTCTCCGGTCGTGTTGACGAGGTTCGAGAGCGTGACCACGATGGTTTCATCCGGCTCGGGATCGGTGTCACCCTGGATCGTGAGAGGGATCGTCTGGGTGGCAGCGCCTCCGTCAGTGAAGGTGAGCGTCCCGTTGGCGAGGGCGGCGAAGTCCGATCCGGAGGTGGCGGTGCCGCCGGTAACGGCATAGTCCACCGTGAAGGCTGTCGCGGTGTCGCTGCGCGTCACGGTGAGGGCGAGGATCGACGTGCCAGTGTTTCCTTCCGCGATCGAGTTGTTCGAAAGGCTCACGGTGCGGACGTTCCCGATCCCGGGCGACCCGAGGTCGGTGGCAGGTGCGACCGCGGAGAAGGTACCGTAGTTCGATCCGGTCGCGGCGGTGTAGCGTGGGCTGACCGTGCCGGACGAAGGCACCCAGATGAGCGATTGTGATTCCGCCGATCCACCGGCCGAGGGGCCGGCGTGGGTGCCGGTGGAGGGATTGCCGTCTTCTTTCGTGAAACCTCCGGCGGCATAGCTGAAGTAGAAGAGTTCGTTTTGCTGTGCGTCGAAGAAGGAGATGCCGTCATTCTGGCCAAGGCCCGGGGCGGCGGCGGCTTGGAAGACCTGAACGGTCGGGGGAAGATTCCACCAGGCACGGAAGCTCGCCGGAGGGGCGGCGGTGAAGATCACCGACTCGCCGGGAGCGATCGTGGTGCCCGCGGGAAGTTTCCAGGCCTGGGCGGCAGATGCGGAGCGCCCGCTGTCGTGCCAGGAGTATCCGGAGATGTCCTTGGTGATGCCGCTGATGTTGGTCAACTCCCAGAAATCTTCGGCATCCACCGGAGACCCGGCCGACTGGTTCGACGAGATTTCCGTGAGCAAGAAACTCGTGTCGAGCACGTCTCCGTCGTCCTGCACGGTGAGTTCGAGGGTGTCGGGATTCGCTCCGGTCGCGGTCGCGGTGATCGTGACCGTCTTGTTGCCATCGGGGAAACCGTCATCGACCGCCGTGATGTCGAAATTGGCGGAAGCCTGGCCGATGGGGATCGTCACCGTGACGGGGACGGTGGCTTCGGTGGCGTCGCTGGACGAAAGGGTCACTTCGAGCGCAGCGGTCGTGTCCCCCGACCGGGTCACCGTGCCGACGGAAGCGGGATTGACCGCGCTTTCGGAGAAAGTGGTCGGGATGGCGCTGAGGGTCAGATCGATGGAAGGACCACTGCCTCCGGTGAAGCCGCTGTAGCCGGGCGAACCGACGTCGGAGGAACTCTCCGCTGACACGAAGGCTCCCGTATCACCAGCCACGGCAGCCTTGTAACGCGGCGAAGCCGTTCCATGCACGGGATCCCAGATCGCAGAAGCCGTCGCCGATCCGCCGGCCGAGAGACCCGCGTGCCCACCTGCCGAGGCACTTCCGTCCGATTTGGTGAACCCGCCCGCGACGTAGCTGAAGAAAGCCTTTTCCGCTCCGCTCGCATCAAACAGAGCGACCGCATCGCTGCCCCCGAGACCAGGCGCAGCACCCGTGCTGATGACTTTGACGGAGGGATCGAGGCCCCACCAGGTGCGGAAGGTCTCGGCCGCGAGACCGGTGAAGACGATGGACTCCTCCGGAGCGATCGTCGTGCCGGCCGGGATCGTCACCGCCGCGGCATCGGCGGGATTGCGGCTGTCGTCATCCCACTTCCAATTGCTCAGATCAACGGCATCCTTGCCGATGTTGGTGAGTTCCCAAAAGTCGTTCTTTCCGCTCGACGCCTGGTTGGACTGCACTTCGGTGATGAGCAGCTTCACCTCGGGCTGGGGCGCGAAAGCCACTCCGCGGAATGCGGTGTTGGCACCCGCCGTGGCAAGCAAGGCCGGAGTGGCGGTGATCGATCCATTGTAACCCGTCGCATCGACGAGACTGACCAATTCACCACCACCGGCGGCAGCGGTCCCGCCCTTGCGGGTGGCGTAGAGGGTCACGGTTCCGCCGCTGACGGAGCCGGTCAGGCCGCGATACGCATCGCTGTGCACGCCCGCGATCCCGTTGGCCGTCCACGTTCCCCCGACGAGGGAGAACTTGCGGATGCCACCCGTGCCGGCGGTATTGGTGTCGTCGGCGATGTAGACGGTATCCACACCCGCGACCCCGGCGTCGAGGTCGGCGAAGAAGAACGCGTAGGGGGATCCGGTGGTCGGGATCCCGGTGAGATTCGTGATGGCCTGACCCGTTGCCTCGGGAAGTCCGGTGCCGACCGAACCGAGACGCACGGCCGATCCGCTGCTGGTCGTGACATAAAGTTGCCCGCCGGCGATACCGAGCTGTCGCAGGTTGGTCACCGTGGTGCTGACCTCCGAGGACGTGGTCGCACCGAGGCTCGCGAGCCGGATCCCTCCGGTGCCTCCCGACAACCAGAATTTCGTCCCATCTCCGGAGGCGGCGCTGCGCGGATTATTTCCACTCGCGTAGTCCGCCAACGCGGTGCTCGTATCCACCTCGCCGGCGGCATTGACGCGGCCGACGACGCGGTTCACGGTGGCCCCGGTCGAACTGGTCAGCGAACCGGTGTGTGGCGGCGTCACGTCGTAACCCGTGAACACGAGAAAGCGTCCGTCGGCACTCAGGGTCAGCAGCCCCTCGGAACTCGCCGTGCCACTGGCGACGAGACGTTTGTTGGCACCGTCAACCGTGGTGGGAAGCGCGATCGATTGGACCAGATTACCGGCGGGAGTGTACTCATCGAGAAAAACCGCGGCCCCGGTATTGACCAGACCCGACGCGCCGTCTCCGACGCGATAAATCACCAGATTCCCTTTGGTGAAAGGTGCCGCCTCCGTCGATATCCCTGCGAGCGAAAGGATCACGGCAAGGCAGAGAAGGGCGGATCTCCGGAGACAGGTACGAGTGGGTGAAGCGTTTCGGATCATGAGGATTGGCGGTTGAGAAGCAAGAAGCCGGACGACCTTTCCCACGCCACTTCGGAATCTCCAAAGCCCGTCGTGCAACGATTCCGACAACTGCCCCGGGTCGTGCCATGCGACGGAATCTTCACCGTTCCGCATGCAACATTTTCGACTAACAAACCACCAACGACCGGCTCGATCGAAGGGTCGATCAGGTGACGAACTTGACTTTTGCCTCATGGGAAAACTGACCGAGCCTGATTCGTTTCCGCATGAGAATCCGATTTTTACCGCCGCCACGCCTGATCCTTTCCGCCGGGTTCGCCGCCGCTTTTGCCGCGGGCATCGGCCTCGCCAAAGACACCGTTTCCCCGGCGGTCGGCTTCCTCCGCTTCGATTGTCTTTCCGGATCGGACACGCCGCTCTCCGTTCCCTTCCAGCGACCGGCAAGGTGGTCGGGCAGAATCGGAGCGGCTCCCGCGGTCCAGGGAACCGGATCGGTCCGGGTAACCCTCGCGGGCACGCCCGCGTTCGCGGCTGGTGAGCTGCTCGCCGCCCGCCATCTCCTCTTCATCCGCGACAGCGCCGGTCCCGTCGGCCGCCACTTCCTCATCATCGGGCACACCGCCTCCACCATCGACTTGGCCGCCTCCCCCGGATTCATCGACGGACTCGCGGAGGGGGACCTCGTCTCGGTCGTCCCGGGATGGACCCTCGCGACCCTCTTCCCCCCGGCCACCCAGACGACTTTCCATCCGTCCGGCGGCCCGCTCGCCACACAGAGGGGCTCGGAGCTGCTCTTCTACAACAACACCGGCGAGGGCACGGGGCTCGCGCCCTCAAGACGTTTTTTTGTGACTTCGTCAGGATGGTTCGAGGTGGGCGATTACGCCGCGGCCGATGAAGTCGCGATCCTGCCAGGACAGGCCTTCGTGGTGCGGCACCGGGAAGGGGCCGCCGCCACGACCTTCGTCCCCTTCGATGAAGTCCCTCCCTCGACGGTCTCGCTTCCCGTCGCCGTCTCCGGAAACAGCGCCCAAGAGTCCAGCATGGCTCCGCCGCGGCCCGTAACGTCCACGCTCGACCAACTCGGACTTGCCGATCCCGTCTTCACCGAAAGCGCCTCCAGCGCCCTCGTCGACCGCAAGGACGAGCTCCTCGTTTTCGATGGCGTCGGAGCGGGAATCAACCGCGGTCCTTCGGCGGTCTATTTCCGCAGCGGCGGACAATGGCTCCGCGATACGGCCGGTTTCCCGGTCTCGGGCACCACCCTTCTCGAGCCCTCGGAGGGCCTTCTCATCCGCAAGGCTCCAGGCACCGCCCCGGCCGTGTTGTGGTGGAACCAGCTCCCCGTCTACGACCTCACCGCCCCCTGACACCTTTCCAGCACGGACTCCATGAAATTCCTACTCCGCCTTTCAGCCGCCCTCTTTCTCCCCGCGAACCTCTTCGCTTCGGTCTCGCTCGAGTTCCAGCTCGGCGGCGTCGAGGTCCCGGCAGGTTCGATCGCCGTGCTGGTCGCCGACACCGCGGGCAATGGATTCACGGCGCCCCCGACCGCTCCGGGCACGGCGCTCTCGGCCGGTGAAACGATCGGATTGGACGATACCATCGTCGCCGTGTTCGCGTCTTCCGATCTGAGCGAGTGGGGCTCCCTCGAAGGATTCGCCGGTTTCGCTCCCGAGATCCGCTACGATGATCTAGGCGTGGAGGCCGGGCAGGATCTCATTCTTCACGTCTTCCCCGGACGTGCCGCCGGTGATCCGATCCGCAGCGGTGAACCGCATGTTTCCTACCGCACCGGAGATCTCGGTCAGATCGCTCCTGGCAGCACGATGGAGTTCGCCCTGCCCGCGGATGGAGGCGCCCACCTCCTCGCGACGCTCATTCCGGCCAACGGCGGCACCGCCGATCTCTCGATGATCGACCTCGCCCCCCTGCCCTACGGGGATGGCAGCGGACAACTCTCCGGACAACTTTCGCCCAATGCCATCCACACCTACTTTTTCGAATTGACCATACCGGGATACCTCGATCTCTCGGGATCGGGAGGCGATGGACTCCGCACCGAACTCTACGGCCCCGATGGCTCGCTCCTCGCCTCTTCCCCCGGCGCCTCCCTGGGCAGTGATCTGGCCGCCGGATGGTATGTGCTGCGGGTCCTCCGCGAAACGGGAGGCACAGGCAATCTCGATTACCACCTCGCCTTCGCGACCGAGGGGATCGTCCTCCCCGATCTCGCGGTCGGAGCCACCGCCCGTTCCCTCATCGGCGAAAACGTCCTCGGAGGGGCCACCGGACAAATCGTCTCACTCGCATCGCGGCGGGCGCGTCCCGTTCTTGGATATGCCACGCTCGCCAACCGCGGCGGGAAGGAGGAAATCCTCTCCCTGCGGGGCAATGCCGGCGGACCTCTCTGTGCCATCACCTATCTCGGCGAATCGGGCAATCTCACGGGAGCCGTCGTCGCCGGCACGTTCCGTTCCCCCGGGATGGACAATGCCGACGCGCCTCTGGCCCTCCAGGTTCTCTTTTCGCCCAGCAAAAAGAAGCTCACGAAAAAGCGCGGGAAGCGGAGCATCACCCTCCGACGCACCTTCGCCGCGACCCTGACGGCCGGATCGACGGTAACGCCGGCCGATCCTGACAAAGCCACCCTCCGGGCGTCCACGCGCTGACCCGCGCCCCCCCGGACGCATCGGGTGTGGAAAACGTCACACGCGGCCGCTTGTCGGTCCCGTCGCCGGATCGCGACTGTTCCGGATGCATTGGAAATCACTCGCGGCCATCGCCGCCATCCCTCTCGCCGCCCTCGGCGCGCAGACCCTCGTCCCGCTCGAGGAGACGGAGCCCGTCCCGGAACTGGCCACCTACATGGGCGAATTGCAGCGCCTCACCCACAAGCTCGCCCTCTCGGCCGATGCGGGGAATTTTCCGCTCGTCGAGATGTACACGCATGAGTCGCTCCTGCAGGTCCGGAAAATCCAGGCCGAAGTTCCCGAATACGAAGGTCAGCCTGTCGCCCTCCTCATCGACCGCATGGGCCTGCCTGCCTACGAGGCGATCCAGAAAGCCGTGGCTGATCAATCGGATGATCCTGCCGTGCTCCTCCCCGCCGTGGAGCAGATCGTGCAAAGCTGCAATGCCTGCCATGTCGCCGCCCAACGCGGCGCCATCCGCATCACCCTCGGCACGGACAAGAACCCCTTCAACCAAACCTTCGAACCATGAGATCCCTCCTCCTCGTTGCCCTCGCTCCAGGCCTGCTCCTCGCTGAAACCCCCGATCGCGGCGTCGTCCGGATCGAAGGAAACACCCCCGCCAAGGAATCGAGCGGCGGTCTTGGATTCATCGTCGAAAAGGAAGGTTTCCTCCTCACCACTTACCGGAACCTCGTCGTGCCCGGGACCGAGGACCTGCACGAGACATTCCGCGTCCGCTCCGGCGACCGCGCCTACCCGGCCGAAGTGATCGGTGTGGAGCCGACCATCGATCTGGCGATCCTGAAACTCGAAACCGAGGAAACCTTCACGCCCGTCGTCGCCGCGACGAAGCGCGAGATCACTCCGGGCCAGGAGGTCGAAGCCGTCGATTTCGGAGACGGATCGCTGGCCGTCATCCCCGGCGAGGTCACCGCTCTCAACACCCGGCAATGCTACCAGCACAGCCTCGCCTCGACCATGTTCCGGGCGATGATCACGATTCCCGCGGCCTCGATCGGCGGCCCCGTTTTCCACGCCGATACCGGCGAAGTGGCCGCGATCTACACCGGCTTCGATCCCGTGCCCGAGCCCGGACATGTCGAGGTCGAGGGCGAAACCCACCTTCTCCCCATCGAGCTCTGCTTCAACATCTACGAAAGCCTCAAGACGAAGCGGAGCCTGAAATCGCCCTGGACCGGTTTCTCGGTGCGGTCTCTCACCGATGCCGAACGCGCTTTTTTCCCCACCGTGAAAAAACATCACGGCGGCGTCGCGGTCGAGGAGGTCTGGGAAAACAGCCCGGCCCAGCGCATGGGCGTGAAGGAGGGCGACATCCTCGTGCAGTTTTCCTACAACCGCATCCTCAGCGTCGCCGATTTCCAGAAGTGGCTCTACATGTATGGCGTGGGCCAACCGGTGAAGCTGATTTTCCTCCGCAACGGCACCGATTACCTCACCACCGACTACACGATCGAGGAGCGCCCCCAATGGGCCAAGCCGAAGTGAATCAGGCTTCCTCAATCCTTGTCGCGACCGCGGCAAGGATTGGGGAGAGCCCTCACTCGTAAATGACGCGCCAGAAGCGGCGTTTTTCGGCGAGCGGGTTGATCGTCGTGAGGTAGGTGAGCCTCTCGTAGTTTCCGAGATCGGCCACGGTCGTTTGCGTCTGCCATCCGGCGACATCCGCCCAGCTGCCCGGCAGCAGGGTGAGGGATGACTCCAACACCGGAGCTTCGGGAGCGCCTTTGGGACGGTGGAAGATCAAAGTGAGCTGGTTTCCGCTCCGGACGACCTCGAGAAAGCGATCGTTCCCCGCATTGGGATTCCCGTTCTGCAGATACTCGCCGTAGTTGTCGGTCCCGTCGTCGTCGCTGTCGGCATCTTCTTCCGAGACCGAGGGATCGGCGAGCTGGGTGAAGGTGAAACGATCCAACTGCCAGCGCGAGAAGGTGTATTCCCCGGCGGTGGGGAAGATCGCGTCGGCGAACTGCGGGAAGTCGATGAAGGGATTCCGGTTGCCTTGGCGATGGGTGGTCGGCCCGACCGTCACCCCCGCGTAGATCGCCTCGTTGCGGGCGCGCTCGTAGTCGGTCGGCGGATGGGCGCGATGCCAGGCGAGGAGGGTCGAAAGGACGCCGTGGGTGCCGACCGCCCCGGTAGAGTCGCCGAGCATGAGATCGGAGGTCAGGGCTTCCCCTCCGTCATAGCGGACCATCATGTAAAGGAGGGCGCGGGCCACCACCCCCTTGTCGCGGTCGAGCGGCTCCCACGAGTTACCGTCCTTGAACGACTCGGGGGCGAAGGGATCGCTCTCGAGATTGTCGCTCTCGTCGAACGGGAGGTTGCCGCGGAGGGCGTTCACCGTCTCTTTCGACGGGAAAAGGTGATGGAGATCGGAGTAATCCGGGCCGTCTTCGCCGACCCCGTCGCTGCGGGGCCAGACGTGTTCCCGGTTCCATCCGCCGCCGATGTTGAAGGAGGACTTCGGCAGGTTGGCGTTCGAATAGAGCAGACGCACCGCGTTCTCGTCATTCGCGGCTTCGTCGATCACCTTCATGATCTCGCCGACCACGCCGTAATCGATCACGGTGTGGTCGTCGATGATCTGGTGCAGCGCGTTGGCCAGCGCGGTCCCGCCCAGACCGTGGGCCGGCGCGTAGTAGGTCTGGAGATCGACGCTCGGCGGCAACGAGACGCCCGTGAGGGTGAGATTGAGGAAGACGGGATAGTGATCCGAGGCGGAGAGCGAAGCCGTGATGGGATCTCCCGCGGCAGGCCAGAAGACCCCGCCGTTCCTGACATTCAGACCAAAAGCCGACGGCACCGCGTAATCGACCCGAACCCCGCCGCTGAAGCCGGCCGTGTCGTCGGGATCGGGCCCGGCTCCGCCGCCGGGGACGAAGGTGCCGTTGTAGAGCGGACTGTTGAGCACCGAGGTGATCGCCGGCGGCGTGCTGTCCCCCTCGTCGGGATCGGCGTTCTGGTCGCCGACCAGGACAAAACGCGTGTTCGCCGGCAGGCCGCCCGAAGGAGAAGACGGCGTCGAAAAGCCCGCGGCTTCGAACTCCTTGTCATCATAGATGTAGGCGGACGCGGCGGGATTCACGTAATCGGCCCAGAAGCGGATCTCGTCGCTGTTGCGGCGTCCGTTGTGATCGACTCCCGCCTTCCAGGGCAGCCCCGATCCCGGATTGTCGAAGACAGGCGGCGTCGGGTGGCTCGCGAGGATGTGGACGCGGGTGCCGTTCACGAGCACGGGGACGTCGGCATGGTTCTTCGACGAAAGGCGGTAGACGTTCAGCTCGGCGGGCGAATACCAGTCCCCCGTGCCGGGAAGGTCCGGATCATCCGGCAGCAGGGCGCCCGGCATGTCTTTCCAGAGGAAGCGCTGGAAGGTGCGGAGGTTCTCCGTGTCGATGGGGAATTTCGAAAAGACGACGAAGGCATACTGACCGGAGTGAACCCCGAAGCCGAAGGCGTCCTCGCCGAATCCGGCGGCACCGGGAGTGGTGACGACCGATCCGTTGTTGTCGAGGTCGAAGCCGGAGGGAATGCCCGTGTTCGAGGGCGCGACGTAGGAGTAGGGATAATAGACCGGACTTTCCCCGCTCTGCCCGACCTCGAGGTAGTTCTCGCGGAAACGTCTCGCCGCGACGCCCTTGGCATCGTAGTCGAACTCGTTGATGAGGATGACGTCGGCGTTGTTCCGCTGGATGACCCGGGCGATGTTCTGGGCCTGCGTGCTCGTGACCGGGGCGAGGTCGGTGATGAGCCGGCCGGCGGTGTCCCGATAGAGCGAAGTGTTGTAGGTGGCGACCTTGAAGTCGTTCGACTTCGCGACCGCCTCGTTCGTGACATTCACCACGACGCTGCGGAAGGTGTGGTTCGTACCGTCGTAGGCCTGGATGCGCAGCTCGTGGCTCGGCTGCCCCACCGGGTCGAGGGCCGCGGGATTCGCGAGAGTGATGACACCCGTGTTCGGATTCACCTGGAAGGCGCCGCGGTCGAGCCCTCGCTCGAGGAAGCAGATCTGCCCGCCCTGGTCGAGCGACTTCGAGGCGATCAAGCCGGTCGTGACACTGTGGGCCTGCAGGTCGAAGAGGAAAAGCGTCCCCGGCGCTTCGCCGAAGAGCGTCGAGACATCGAGGATGCCCGACGACTCCCAGTTGCCGAAGTCGCCGGTGTTCGTGTCGGTCGAGCCGAGCGGCAGGACCGTCGATCGATCGACCTCCGCGACGCGCACGGCCGCTCCGGTGTCCGCGTCGAGACGCCAGATGGAATTCTCGAATCCGGCGGCGCCGAAATCGCCGATCTGGTTCGCCTGGTCTTCCTGCACATAGATGAATCCGTCGTCGGCCCAATCGAGGTTGTCGGGACAGCGCAGCCCCTCCTCGGGCGACATGAACTGGCCGCCCCCGGCGTCGTCGCCGTCGTAGAGGAGACGCATTTCTCCCGCCGTCGGCACGCCCGAAGCATTGAAGTTGATATCGAGAATGTAGGTATCACCCCAGTTGTCGAGAGGATACACGCTGCCGCGGCCCGTCGAGGTGAAGGCGACGATGCTGCCATCGGACGGGCTCGTCGAGAGATCCTCGGGCCGCGAGAAACGGAAGGCACCGAGGGCGAAGGCATCGCCGCGCAGCCGCGTGTCGTTTTTGTAGCCTTGCGCGTCATGCCCCGTCGTGCCCGCCGCGCCGGCATTGCGCGCATCCACCGCCACCCACGTGCCCGCGCGCGTCGCACCGGTGCCGTTGAACTGCTGCGGCGTCGTGTTCCCGTTCGTCGCTTTCCAGACGTAGAGCTGGCCGTTGCGAAGGCCGTTGCGTTCCGGGAAGTTTGCTCCCGGGGCGGCGCTCTTGAGTCCCACGTAGAGATAGAGCGGGCAATCCTGGAGGTCGTCGCCGAGGAGGAAGGCCACGTGCGTCGTATTGCCCGTATCGACGAGAGCGGCGTTCTCCCACGACCCGCGGCCGAGGTCGGGCAGCGCCCAGAGATCGCCGTTGGAGGTGTCCAGCGCCCAGAAGGTGCCGCCGTGCGGGTGGCCGAAACTCGTCGAGGTTTCCTCACCGAAAAGATAGAGCCGATCGACCAGTCCGCGGCCCGCGCCCCAGAGATTCGGCTCGAACAGCGCGCTCGAGCAGGTGCGGTCGAGCCCGCCGAGTTCGAGCTGCGTCGCACTGGTCACCACCGTGCCGGTGCGGTCGTACATCCTTCCGAAAGCGAGACCGGTATCGACGACACGACGACTCGTCTTGTCGATATCGAAATAGCTCACACGGGCCCCACCCTTGGCGATCGTCGTTCCATTGGTGAGCGTGTAAGGGTAAGCGCCCGATCCCGAGTTCGGCACCTCGATCTCGTGGTTCACGAAAATGCGCACCGTGTTCGCATTCAACTCAAACGCGCCGATTCCGTCGGGAGTCCCAGGAGGCGAGTAGCTGCCGGCGCTGTTGGGGTTGTAGGCGCCAGAGGCTCCCTCGAAGGTATCCCCGATCGTGAAGAGCGGTGTCACGAGATAGTCCGTCTCCGGTGCCGCTTTCACCGTCGTCGATCCCCCGCTGCCACCGAGCATGGCATAGCGGATCCCTTCCTTGCCGCCGATCGAAGGATTGAGGGTGCCCACGATCGTACCGGCGGGAGCGTTCTTCGAAATCGAAAAAGGCCCCGTCACCGTGATCGGTGGCTGCGCCGTGCTGAAAGTCCAGGTCGTCGTGTCGCCGAAGCCGGCGAAGGGATTTCCCGAGACATCCTCGATCGCTCCCGGCGTCACCTGGACGTAGAAGTTTGCTCCCGACTCGAGCGCGTTCGTCGGATCGATCGTCACCGTGCCGAGATTCACCGTCACCTGCGGGCTCGTCACGTTGATCGCCTCGACGAGGGCGTTCGTGCCTGCCCGGAAGATCGAGATCGTTCCCGAGGCTCCTTTGCGGATCAGCTCGTTGAACGAAATCCTGAGATTGGAAGAGACAGGCAATCCGCCCGCCCCGTTCGCCGGGGTGAAAAAGGCGACTGTCGGCGCCGTCGTATCGACCCCGGTGGTTTCCTCGACCGTCAGAGTCAAGGTCGGATCGCCCGGATCAAAGGTATTGCCCTTGCCCGAGTAGGTGATCGCCGCCATCGGAGCGGTCGCCGCGAGAAGGATGGCGAAATCCTCGCCCGTATTCAATCGCGAGATGAGGGCCGGACCGGCCGCGCTCAAATCGAGCACGAAGGTGTCGAGAACCCCGCCCGCCTTCGGCGTGTAGGGGAATTTGCCGAGGGACACCGGTACGAAGGAATACTGCGAGGCGTCGATTCCGTTGACGAAGGTCGGATTGAAGGATTTGCCCGCCGAGGAGTCGGTCGTCAGGAAAAACTCGAGTTCCGTGCCCTGGCTGAAGGTGCGGTCGTTGTGGGTCAGTTTGAATTCCGCCGTCACCACGTTCGTGATCACCGACGCGCCCGAGAGACCGAAATCGAGTTTGCTGAAATTGAAGTTTCCGAACCCGTAGACCGCGAAGTTTCCTTGGCCGTTGCCCTGCCCGTAGTAGTCGGCGGTCGAGCCCGGGCCCGTCAGGCGCACGCCCTGTTGCGTCGTGAAGGTCTCCGTGGCCGTCGGCAGGGCCGAGGGACTTGCCGTCGTGAAATTCCAGGTCGTCGCATCGCTGATCCCGGCGAAGTCATTCCCGGCGAGATCCTCGATCGCACCCGCATCGACCTGGACGTAATATCCCGTCGAGCCATCGAAGTTTGCCGATGGTGTGACCGTGACCGTGTTGCCCGTCACCACCACCTGCGACGAACCGACCGCGATGGTTTCGACGATGGAATTGTCGGAAACCCGGCGGATCAGGAGGTTGCCCGTGCCCTTCTGGACCGCTTCGCTGAAGACCATCGTCGGCGTGGCCGTCACCGGTGCGTTCGTCGCGTTGTCGACCGGAGAGAGCGTCTTCAAAACGGGAGCCGTCGAATCGTTCGTCTGGGTCGCGTTGACCTGCAGGTTGTCGATCCGGTTGTTGCCGCTGCCGGAAGTCGCTCCACTCAGAGTGTAGCGGAGACGCACGTTGCTTTGTCCATCGACCGCGTTGATCGCGCTGAGGTTCACCGTGGCGAGGGCGTAGCTCGTCGAAGTCGAGGCCGTGTTCACCCCGGAGACGGTCGTGAACGATCCCCCGCCCACGCTGTAGGACCACGTCCCGGTGTTGAATCCGGAACTCGTGCCGCGGGTGGCGAAGGTCACGATGGGATCGGAAAAGTCCGCGAGATTCAACTGGATCTCGATGTAGGAGCCGTTGCCCGGAAAAGGGGCCGCCGAGCCCCCCGCGACGAGACTGAGCGATCCGCCCGTCGCATCGGGTGCGACCAGGTTGACGTCCGATCCCGCGAAGTCGTCGACAAGGCCGCCCCACCCGGTGAGCGAAAGCGAACCCGCGCCAGTGCTCGGGGCGATCGTCGTCGGCACTCCGCCGCTTCCTGGAGCGCTCGCGGTGGCGATGGATAGCGAATTGAAGTTCCAATTCGCGACCAGATCCGCGCGCAGCGACGGAGTCAGGAACAGGATCATGGACGCGAGCAGGCAGACCCCACTCATCCTGTCAGAAACACAAAAACAGCCACGGTTCATCCTTCGACGTAACGCCGTGAGGGCGTCATCCGTCAATCAAGCGCGGGTGACGATAGAGTGACAACGGACTACGGAACAAAAACGTCACCCTTCGGAGCCCAATTCCCCGGCAAGTGCCCTCGGTTCAAACCTCTTCACTTCCGCCACAACCAGCGCATCGAGTCCGGAAAGATCGCGCCGCCGTGGTTGCCGTTGTGGGCGCCTTCGCCAAAGACGAAGTCGTGATCGTAGCCCGCGAACTCCAGCGCCGCGGCCATCTCCTGGTTGGCGAGAGGCCAGTTGCCGTGCTCGTTGTCGAGATCGTTCGAGCCGTCCTGGAGGAAGACGCGGAGCGGCTTTTTCTCCGTCTTGCGGATGAGCGAGGGGTAGACATGCCCCCCGCGGATGTTCGTGAAGCTGCCGATGTGACTGAGGACCTTGCGGAACAGATCGGGCCGCTCCCACGCCACGGTGAAGGCGCAGATCCCGCCCGAACTCATCCCGCAGATGGCGCGTTGGTCAGGATCGTCGGTGAGGCGCAAGGTCTTGCCGACTTCGACGAGGATTTCCTTTTCGAGAAACTCCGCATACTTCGCGTCGAGCGAATCATACTCGACCGAGCGGTTCGACCGCACTCCTTCGGGCGCCTTCCACTTCTGGGGCTCCTTCAGTTCCTCCGCGAACCAGCCCGGATTGATGAAGATCCCGATCATGACCGGCAATTCCTTCGCCGCGATGAGATTGTCGAGCACCACCGGGACGCGCACCTGTCCCTTCTCGTCGACGTAGGCGTGTCCGTCCTGGAAGACCATCACCGCCGCCTTCTCCGAACCCTGCGGGTCGTATTGGGCGGGTACGTAGACGAAATACTCGCGGATCGTTTTCGGGAAGACCGTGCTTTTCCAGACGTGCTTCGTCACCGTTCCCTGCGGCACGCCCTCCTTGCGCTCCGAGTCGGGGCCGAGGGGGTATTCCTTCGGCTTGGGCGCGTCCTGGGAGTGCGCGGATAGGCAGGAAAAAAGCAGTAGTCCAAACAGGGCGGGGAGTTTCATGGCGGGAGTATGCCCGGATCACCCGCGCCGCACAAGCGTCACTTGAGCATCGCTTTTCCCGGCGGGAACGTTAAGGTATTCCGGTTTCAGACGTCTCACCCCCCATGGCTTCGCTCCGTCTTCCCCTTTTCGCCCTCGCCGGACTCCTCGCCGGGTCCGCCTTTGCCCAGTCCACGCCCGTGCGCGACAAGAATGTCGAGGCCCGCCTCGTCGCGAGCGTCTCGACGATCCAACCGGGCGTGCCCTTCACCCTCGGTCTGCATTTCACGATCGACCGCACCTGGCACACCTACTGGGCGAATCCGGGCGATACCGGCATCCCCACCTCGCTGAATCTCGCCCTCCCCGAAGGGTTCACGGCCGGTCCGCTCCAGTTTCCCGTGCCGAAAAAATTCATCACCGACTACGGCTTCGGGGTGAAGGAAGCGGGCTTCGGCTACGAGACCTCCGTGATCCATCCGATGACGATCACGCCACCCGCCACCCTGACACCCGGACACAAAGTCACCCTCTCGGGCAAGGCGGGCTGGCTGATGTGCGATCCCAACACCTGCGTCCCGGGCAAGGCCGACCTCTCCATCACCCTCGAAGTCGGCGCCACCGCGGCACCTTCGCCCGACGCCACCGCGATCGAGGCCGCCGTCGCGAAACTCCCCCAGCCCGTCGCCGCGCCGATGAAGGCCGCGCTCGAAGGCGCGAATGTCGTCCTCACCGCGACGATTCCGACGGGATCGATTCCCGAGGGAGCGAAACTCTCCTTCCATCCCCTCAAAAACCAGATCCTCGATCCTTTCACCGATCCCACCGTCACTGTCGCCGGAGAAACGGTCACGATCTCCGGTCCGAAACACGAATCCCTCACCGCCGCGCCCGCCGAGTTCTCGGGAGTCCTCGCGGTGGAGGTGCCGGGGAAAAAGACTGGCTTCGAACTTTCCACGAGCGGCTTCACCGCGGACGTGGCATCCACCCCGACCGAACCCGCCACGCCCGCGGCCGATCCTGACAAAACACCTGAACCGGCCACGGCCGCCGCCGCCACTCCCGAAGAACTGCCCTTCGGCGGCGGCCTCTTCGGCGTCCTCTTCGCCGCCTTTCTCGGGGGCATCATCCTGAACGTGATGCCCTGCGTCTTCCCCGTGATCTCGCTGAAGGTGATGTCCTTCGTCGGACACGCCGGCGAGGACCGGAAAAAGGTCTTCGCCCATTCCGCCGTCTTTGCCCTCGGCATTCTCGTCTTCTTCTGGGCCCTCACCATCATGATGCTGGTGATCAAGTCCGCGAGCGGCGGCGAGGTCGGATGGGGAGCCCAGCTCCAATACCCCGGCGTCGTCATCGGGCTCATCGTCATCATGGTCCTCGTCGCGATGAGCCTTTTCGGCACGTTTGAGATCGGTGCTTCCATGACCGCCGTCGGCGGTGATCTCGCCAACAAGTCGGGCTACGCCGGCAGTTTCTGGAGCGGAGCCCTCGCCGTCCTCCTCGCCACGCCCTGCACCGCCCCGCTCATGGCTCCGGCGATCGGCTTCGCCCTCTCGCAATCGGCCCCGGTGATGTTCCTCGTCTTCACCACTCTCGGACTCGGACTCGCGGCACCTTATTTCCTCTTCGCGATCTTTCCGAAGCTCCTCGACGTGCTCCCCGCACCCGGCGCGTGGATGGAGACCTTCAAACAGTTCATGGGATTCCCCATGCTCGCCGTCGTCGTCTGGCTCTCCGGCGTGCTCTCGAAGCAGCTCGACACCGAGGGACTCCAGTGGGCCCTCGCCGCCGTCCTTTTGGTGGCTTTGGCAGGATGGATCTACGGGCGTTTCGGCGGCTTCGACCGTTCCGCCTCCGCACGGATGAAGGGACGCCTCACCGCCCTGCTCGTCTTCCTCGTCGCCCTCGGCGTGGCCTGGGACGCCTCCGCGAAACGGCCTCCGGCGAACACGATCGACATCGCCGATGTCATCGCCAAGCATCGGGCCGAAGGCAAACACGTCTTCGTCGACTTCACCGCGGAATGGTGCGTCACCTGCAAGGTCAACAAACGCGTCGCGATCAATACGCCCGCGGTGCAGGAAGCCTTCCAGGAAAACAACGTCGCCTTCGTCACCGCCGACTGGACCAACGAGGATCCGAGCATCACGAAACTCCTCGCGGAATTCGGCCGCGCCGGAGTGCCGTTTTACCTGCTCTATCCCACCGATACCAGCAAAGAGCCGATCCGCTTCGGCGACGGGATTCTCACGCAAGGGGCGATTCTGGAGGCGATCGGGAAGTTGTGAGCCTGACCGGTGGCATGGGCTTCCAGCCCATGCGTCGTGAACAGACCTGGAAAGAACGGATCGGGTTCAATCGCGATTCCACGCCGCCCCCCGCCGAAAGCATCGGCAGGATGCCGATGCCACGGGCCTCTTCCACCTCACCACCCCCGCGATCACATCGGGCACGTCCGTGATGATCGCGTCGGCCCCGCGTTTCAGCCAAAAGGTGGCAATGTCAGGATCGTTCACCGTCCAAAGAGCCAGCCTCGCTCCGAGGGCGCACACCCGCGGCAGATCGGTTTCGAGGAGGTCGGCATGATTCCACCCGACCCAGTCAGGTCGGAGACCGGACAGGGTCGAGTGTTTCGCCGCATCGAGCTCCTTGCTGCCGAGCGCGCCGATTTTCACCACCGGCATTTCCTGACGGAAGGCCGCGAGAAACTTCCAATCGAAGCTCTGCACGATGACCCGGTCGGCCGCCTCCAACGCGCGGATCACCCTGGCGTAAGCCGCGGCATCGCCGGTCTTGTGTTCGATCAAGGGGATCGCGCCGCCCTCGAGACACAACTTCACGGCATCTTCAAAGCGTGGCACCGGTTCGCCGGCGAAGGAACCTTTCGTGAACCACTTGCCGACATCGAGCGTCTGCACCGTCGCCCAATCGAGCGACTCGATCGTGCCAGGCCGAAGCGCGAGCCGGTCGAGTTCCTTGTCGTGGAAAAGCACGAGTTCGCCGTCCCTCGTGGTTCTCACATCAAACTCGATCACCTTCGCGCCGAGGCGCAGGGCTTCACGAATGGCCGCGGCCGTGTTCTCCGGCGCGATGGCCGAAGCGCCGCGGTGGGCGATGACAAGAGGTTCGGCGAAGGCGGTGGTGCCCATGAGGAGTAACACGGAGAGAATGGATTGGGTCATCGGATCACGAACTTTTCAAGAGAACAGGGAAAGAGCCACGATTTCAGAGAGGTCACCTTGAAAGCGCAAGGAGGGTCGACATTCCTGTCGCCCGACAAGCCCGGCCAGTGCAGCCGCGCGACAGGAAGAGAATGCAGCGCTTTCAACCAAGCTTCAAAACCCGCTTCGCGTTCCCGGAAAAGATCTTCGCCCGCACCGCCGGATCCGTCACATACTTTCGCACGTTCGCAATCTGCCCCGAGCCCGAGCATTTCTCCCCCTCCCCGACCGGATCGGAGCAATCGGTACCGAGCATCAGTTTGTCCTGATGCCGCAGGAAAAAGGCGGCGGCGTGCTCCGGATCGCGGTCGAAGGCGTTCTTGCCCGATCCGGCGGAGAGGTCGCCGTACAGGTTGGGGTAGTCGGAGAGATAACGATCGGTCAGCCCTCCCGGCGAGACAGGTCCCTTCGGATACATCACCTGCTGGTCGTGTTTGGCATCGATGTTCCCCCACCAGGTCTGGGCGTGACCGATGAAGTTCACCTTCGGGAAACGCTCGAGGATCTTGTGGAAGCGGTCGAAGCCAAGGTTGTACATGCCTTCCTGGAAATGCAGCAAGACCGGCACCCCGTGGGCCGAGGCGACCTCGTAGATCCGGATCATCGGATCCGAATCGACCGGAAGGGAGAACTTCGATTCCCCGATTCCGATGGCCCCGCGCGCGAGCCATTTTTCGATCGAGGCGACGGCACCGTCCGCGTCGGGGACCTCGTTGCAGAAGTAGACGAAGGACTCCGGATGCTCCGCCGCAAAGCGCGCCGCCGCCTCCGTGCCAAAGACGCGGGCGGCGAGTCCGTTCGACTTCCCGGCATGGGTCGAGGCCCGCGCCATTTCCGTGCCCGCAGGAAGGAGCACGGTCTTCGAAACGCCCATCGCCTTCTGGTGGGCGAGGAACTCCGGATTGCGCCGTCCGTTGAAATGGATGTGCTGGTGGATGTCGATGATTTCCTCGGGAGCGTCTGCCGCGAGAGAAACGGCGAATCCGGACAGGGTCGTGAGACCCGCGAGGCGGGTGAAGTGTCTGCGGTTCATCAGCAACCGATGATGAAAGGGGCGTCGTTCGATGGCGAGGAAAATGGATCCACGATTGCGGCCGAAGTGAGTTTGGAATTTACGGTCAGAAATTACTCAATTACTGAGTGATTTTACTCAATGATTGAGTAAAACTTGACAATCCTTCCTGGGTCGCCGATTTTACGCCATGGCCTTTGAACTGAACGTGGTGGCCGACCTCGCAGGCGCCCTCCGGGAAGGGCCGCCGCTGCTCCAGATTCTCATCGGCCCCCGCCAAGTGGGCAAAACCACGGCGGCGTGGGATCTCGCCAAGCGTCTGGACTGGCCCTCTGTCTTCGAGGCGGCCGACCTCTCGCCGCCTCCCGGTCCGGAGTGGATCGAAACCCACTGGCAGCGTGCCCGCGCCCTCGGCGGACGCCCCGCCCTGCTCGTCCTCGACGAAATCCAGAAAGTGCCAGGTTGGAGCGTCACCGTGAAGCGACTCTGGGACGAGGAACGCCGCCGGCCGGATCCGGTTTCAGTAGTTTTGTTAGGCTCCTCCTCCCTGGGATTGCACCAGGGGATGACCGAGAGTCTCGCGGGGCGGTTCCTCCTCCATCGCTGCATGCACTGGAGTTTCCCGGAAGTGGCCGCCGCTTTCGGGATGAGACTCGATGAGTGGATCTTCTTCGGAGGTTATCCCGGGGCCGAGCCCTTCCGGAAGAACGAGGTCCAATGGGTCCGCTACATCGCCGACTCACTCATCGAGACCGCGATCGCCCGCGACGTGCTCCAGATGCACACCGTGGCGAAGCCGGCCTTGCTCCGCTCGCTCTTCGGTCTGGCCGCGACCCATCCTTCGCAGATCCTCTCGTGGAACAAGATGCTCGGGCAACTCGTCGATGCGGGAAACACGACGACCCTCTCGCATTACGCCGATCTGTTGGAAACCGCTTTTCTCCTTTCCGCCCTGCCTCTCTACAGCGCGGGTACTCCGCGGAAGCGGGCCGGAAGTCCGAAGCTGATCCTCTGGAACAACGCTCTGGTCAGCGCCTTCTGCGGCTACACTTTCACTGCAGCGCGTGGAGATGGGCCGTGGTGGGGACGCCTCGTGGAGAATGCCGTGGGCCTTCACCTTCTCAATCAACTGCCCCGGGAATCCTATACCGTTTCCTACTGGCGCGACGGCCCGCAGGAGGTCGATTTTGTCGTGAGCCGCGGAAAGGAAACCTGGGCACTGGAGGTGAAGTCCGGGCGACCGGGCCGAATCTCGGGCCTGGCAGGTTTCCGCGAGCGTTATCCCCGCGCGAAGGTGCTCATCATCGGAACGGGAGGCATCCCGTTGGAGGAATTCTTCTCCCGGCCGGCCCCGGATTGGTTCAAGTGAGGAGCAGGCAAGCCCTCCCCCATCCACGCCCCGCTTTTCCCTGATCCCGCCATTTCCCGGCACCGGCTTTGGTCCTTACTCTGGAGGGTGCCCTTATGAAGATCCGCGTTTTCCGATTTCCCTTCGCCGGGGTGGTCCTTGCTTCGATTGCCTCCGTCCTCAACGCCCAGACCCCGGCCGAACCCGAGGTCTCGGCGGAGGAATTTCCACGCGCTCCCGCGACCGAACCGGCCGATGCCCTCGCGACCTTTGAAATGGCGCCGGGCTTCGACCTCACCCTCGCCGCCCACGAGCCGGCCGTGGTCGATCCGATCGCGATGGCTTTCGATGAAAAGGGCCGCGCCTACGTCGTCGAGATGGTCGGCTATTCCGAGCGCCGCGACGACGAGGTCTGCCAGGTGCGCCTGCTCACCGACGTGGACGGCGACGGCAAGTTCGACCAAAGCGTCGTCTTCAAGAACAAACTGAAATGGCCCAGCGCGATCCTCTGCTACAAGGGCGGGGTCTTCGTCGGAGCCTCGCCGGACCTGTATTACTTCAAGGACACCGACGGCGACGGCGTCTGCGACGAAGAGCGGACGGTCTTCACCGGCTTCGGCAGCGAGATGGAACGTCTCAACATGCAGGCCCTTTTCAACAGCCTGCGATGGGGTCCCGACAACCGCATCTGGGGTGCCACGGCGGGCAACGGCGGCATCATCACCCGTCCTGACAAACCCACCGAAGCCCGCACAGAAGACCCCGCACCTTACCGGGTCGATCCCACGTCCGACGATGACGCAGCTATTTGTTTAACAATTTAACAATAAAAAGTGATTTTAAAATGAATTCATTGCGTTTTTCAAATCAAAACCATTGATAATT
>JALRFZ010000320.1 GCA_023253615.1 Verrucomicrobiales bacterium
CCAAAACGCACCTCGCCTCCCGCCCCGCGGATGCTCTCGCGGATCGCCTTGACGACATTCGGCAGCAGGTTCGAACCGATGTGGGGATGGGCGTCGACGAGGATGCGCTCGGGCGCGCCGTGGGCGACGAGGACCTCGTAGACTTTGCGCACGGGACCGCGCTTGGTGGCCCGGGTGTAGAGTTTGCCGTCGGAAAAGGTGCCCGCTCCGCCCTCGCCGAAGCAGTAGTTCGATTCCTCGATGACGGTGCCGTGGCGGAGGATGGGCGCGAGGTCGTAGCGGCGCGCCGAGGCATCCTTCCCACGCTCGAAGACGATGGGCCGCCAGCCGCGCTCGATCGCGGTGAGGGCGGCGAAGAGTCCGGCCGGTCCGCTGCCGATGATGAGGACGGTCTTTTTCGCGGCCGAGACATCCGGCAGATCGACGCGGATCGGCTCCTCCTCGGGGAGCGGCAGATCGAGGCCCACTTCGAAGCGGAGCTGCACCTTGATCTGCGGTTTGCGCGCGTCGATCGAGTGCTTGCGCAGTCTCAGGGTGCGGATGCGGCCGGGATGGACGTCGAGCTTGCGGGCGACGGCCTTGCGTTGCGCGGTCTCGTCTTCGGAAAGATCGAGCGGCAGGATGACATCCACCGTGAGGATGTCGGATTCGGCTTCCTCTTCCATGGCGATATCACTCGTGACCGCCCTGGAACAGGAAGCCGGTGAGAGGACTGCTCGCCGAAGCGGCGGTGGCGACTTCGGGCACACCGCCCGATTCACAGGCGATGCGTCCGGCCTCCACCGCCATCTTGAAGGCTCCGGCCACGGCGACGGGATCACCGGCGATGGCGATGGCGGTGTTGACGAGGACGGCGTCGGCCCCCATCTCGAGCGCCTCCGCGGCATGGCTGGGGCGGCCCAGTCCCGCATCGATCACGACCGGCACGGTGGCCTGGGCGATGATGATCTCGATCTGCCGTTTCGTGGCGATGCCCTGGTTCGACCCGATCGGAGCACCGAGCGGCATCACCGTAGCGGTGCCGACATCCTGGAGCCGCTTCGCGAGGACGGGATCGGCGTTGATGTAGGGCAGCACGATGAATCCCTCCTTCACGAGAATTTCGGCGGCCTTGAGCGTTTCGATCGGATCGGGCAGCAGATAAGTGGGATCGGGATGGATCTCGAGTTTCACCCACTTCGGCAATCCCGCCGAGACCGCGAGGCGGGCGAGCCGCACCGCCTCTTCCGCGTTCATCGCCCCCGAAGTGTTCGGGAGGAGGAGGTAACGCCGCGGATCGATGAAATCGAGGATGTTCGCGTAGGGATCCCCCTTCCCGCTGAGGTCGGCGCGGCGCAGGGCGACGGTCACGATTTCGGTGCCCGAGGCGGCGAGGGCGTCGCGCATCACCTCGTTCGATGAGAATTTGCCGGTCCCCAGCATAAGACGCGAGGAAAAGGTGCGATCGGCGATGACGAGAGGAGCGGACACGGCGGAGGAAAGGTTGACCCCGGGGCGTCAGGCACCGGGACCGGAAAATTACGGGAAGCTCCGGAAAGCTCCACAAAAAAACCTCTCCGATTTCTCGGAGAGGTTTTTTTAGATTCGTAAGCCCGCACAACCAGGCTCACCACAACAAGCAAGCAATGAAACTCAGGGTCAACAACTACCCTTTCAACAACAGGAAGAAATTACCTGATTTCCTTGGCGTCGTCTACACTTTTCGCAAACTTTGCGAACAAATTTTAAAACTTTCTCAAATTTGATCAGGATTTTTGACTTTTCAGCAGATCGCGGATCTCGGTGAGGAGCGCGATATCCTCGGCGGGAGCGGCCGGAGCCTCGGCTTCGGCGGGTTTTTCGAGCTTGTTCTTCAGCGCGGTCATGAATTTGTTGATCACGAGGAAGAGCACGAAAGCGAGGATGAGAAAGCTGATGAAGGACGTGACGAAATTCCCGTAGGTGACGAGCACCACTTCACCGGCCTCCGCAGCCGCCTTGGCGGTCTTCCCCTCCGGCACGTCTCCGAGGACGAGGACCTTGTCGCTGAAATTCACCCCGCCGGTGAGGAAGCCGACAAAAGGCATGAAAATGTCATCCACGAGGCTCTTCACAAGGGTGCCGAAGGCACCTCCGATGATGATACCGACGGCCATGTCGAGGAGATTTCCCTGGAACGCGAATTCCTTGAAGTCTGATGCGAATTTTTTGATCATAGCGGGAGGATCGTGGCGAATTCCCCGAAGGTCCGCAAGACCGAATTGTTACCGGATGATAAAAAACCGCGATACTGGAGATTCCTACTTCTCCCGCGCGCCCCGGGGATCGTCACCATGGGCGAGAGCCCCGATGTAGTTCACGAAGAGCTCGATCTCCTCGTCGGTGAGCCGCTTCATGTTCTCGACCATCTTGGCGCCATAGAGATCCCCTTCCGTCGCCCCGCGCAGGCCGCTGCGGAAATTCATGAGCTGGCGCCGGAGGTAGCTGCGGTTCAGCGAAATGAGCGGCGCGCTGTGAAAGACGATCTCGCCCTTGCCATTGTAGCGGTGGCACTCCATGCACTCGTTCGCATAGCGGTATCGGGCGGTCTCGAGATCGAAATCCGCCGGCGGCTCTTCGGTGAGGCGGATCGGCATCGCCGCCACCGTCGCGGCGGCTTCGGCGATCTGGGCGTCGGTGAGGGTCAGGGAAATCGCCCGCATCTGCTGGCCGGGAAGATCCTCGGGATGAAAGCCCCTCGTGCCGGCACGGAATTTCTTCACCTGTTCCTCCAGATACCAGACCGGCAGACCGGTGATGGAGGGGCTGTGGAGTTCCTCCTTCCCCTCCCCGTTCACCCCATGGCAGGCGGCGCAGACCTGGGCGTAAACACCACCGGGAGCCGGGGCGGCGGCGACCGTCTCCGTCCCGGTCTCTGCCGCTGCCGGGACTCCGCGTGTTGCAGGAGACTCCGCCACGGGAGCCTCACCACAGCCTGCCAGGCCGGCGGCGACGACAAGGCAAAGGGGCGAAAGGGCTTTCCTCATCTCAGGGGTTGGGGAGGCGTGCCGTCGTCACCGGCATCATCAGCCCCATGTAGGTCTCGCGATCGAGGATGAAGACATCAGGGCTGCCGTCGAATCGTCCGAAATAGAGGTCCGCGGAAAAGGGCGCGACGCGGAGGACATGGGTCATGTCGATCGAGTCGTTCGTGGCCCGGTCGAGCTCCTTGGTGACGATGGTGAAAACCGCGCTGGGTTTTTCCAGTGCCTCGTAGGCGGGACCGAGGGTGAAATACCAGCTGTTGGCGGTCAGGGATCCGAGACGGTCGCGGAGTCTCCGCGCCGAGGGAATGTCGAGGCTCGGCGTCACGTCGGTGCCACTGCGCGAGGCCTCCCAGCGATCCTCGCGGTAGAAATAGGACAGTTTCAGATTTTCATCCCCGGGCTTCTCGCGCGTGATCGAACCGAGGTGCATCGGATTGAAGGTGAGCACGTTCAGCGATTTCCACTTCACCGGATGGGTCGCGATGAGGTTGCGGAAGGTGGGGTCGAGCTCGTAGACGGAGGGCTCTCCCTCGAAGTTCGCGAAGAGGCGCTGCTCCTCCCCTTCTTTCCAACCGAGATTCAAGGCACGCGTCCATTCCCGCGGCGCTCCCTGGGTGCCATCGGCCTGGAATTCACCGGGGAACTTCATCTGGAAGAGGATCCGCCGCTGCGGCGGCACGAGACCGTATTCGACGAGGTCGGTCGCCTCGTCCGAGACGAATTTCTGGATCGCCGCCTCGTTCACCGCGGTGACGAGCGCGCCCACCTCGCCCGCGTTGGCCGGGACGAGCTTGTTCCCGATCACGACGCGCCAGGAGACGTTGGTGCCACTCCGCTCGGCGCGGAGATCGACGAGCGGATCGAGGCGGCTCTGGATCTTGATCGATTCGATGAATTCGGGCGCGATTCGCGCGAGGGTTCGATCGCGGAGGTCGTTCGCCGACTTCGGCATGCGGGTGAGGAAATCACTTTTGAGCCGGTAAACGGCGGGACGATCCGAGGCCCGCGCTTCGAGGAGGGGACGCCCATCCTCCGCCTTGCCGACTTCGTGAAGGTACAGGGTGAGCGGCTGCGGGATGCCGTAAACCTGCACTTGGAAAACCGCCGCCCCTTCGGGCAAGGGATTGGGGATCTCCTCCGCGGCGCCCGCGCCCTTCACGACCTCCTCGATCTGCAGGGAGCCGAGGAAAGTGAGCAATTGATCCATCGCCTCGCGGTCGGCCCAGCTCACGAGCGGGGCGGCGAGCGCCCAATCCTGCTGTGGCGGAGTGATGCGGCGCTGCAGGGCCATCTCGCCGGACGCCTGCCGGATCACGACCTGCACGACGGCCCCGACCGGAGCGGAAAGAAGCCGTCGATCGCGCATCGCCTCAAGCGGACTCTCGACCCAGGGCCGCGGATTGCCATCGACCACGAAGGTGCCGGGATCACCCGTCTCGCGGCGCGCGTAGAGCGAACCGGTGCGCGGAGCCTCCACTCCGAGGATGAGGGTTTCCTTCACCGGAGACATCCCCTCGCCTCCCGCTCCCGAGAGCGTGACCCGGATCGACTGATCGCCCGCGATCCCGAGCGGTGTCGGGTCGGGCGTCTCGCCGGAGGCCCCGAGATCTTCGACGATGCCGAGGTGATTGAGGCGGTCGAGCAATGCGAGCGCGAGAGTGGCATCGACCCGATCCTGCTCCGGCTCGGTGAAGAACCACGCCCCGTTGCTCTTTTTCATCACCACCTTGGCGACACCCCGCTCGACGACGATCTCGTCGACGGCCTCGGGCTCGAAACGGACGAGCACCTTCGCCAGCTCGGCCGCGCGTTTGCCGGAGGCGGGCTTTTCATCCACGCGATGGATGACACCGGCAAGCGCGAGCGCGGTCGCTCCGAGGATGGCGGTGGTGGTGAGTCTCATGTCGGAAAAGTCGGTATCCTGCTCAGGCGCGGCGTCGCAGCCAGACGAGTCCGCCGGCGATGAGGGCGAGCCCCGGCAGCACGAGGATGAGGAGGGTTTGCAGCAGCGCGACCTTGTCGGGCGCGACGCTGAGAGTGAACACGGTGGGACGGCGGGGCGAGATGCCGACGAGGGCCTCGCGGTTCATCACCCAGTTGAGCGAGGCCATCGTGAAATCGGCCGCGACCTGCGAAGTCTGCCCGGTCGGGGAGATGAGGTTCGCATTACCCACCACGACGAGGCGCGAGGAGCCCTGCGCCAAGGCCGGATCCCCCGGCACACCCTTCTCCACCGCGGCGGCGGCGTAGACAGGATCGGGCTGGCCGTGATCGAGCGAAGGATTGAAGGAAACCTCTTCGATCTGGTATTCCGTCTCGCCCCAGAAGCCCGAGGCCGCGATCATCAGCGGGATCGGACGGATGTTTTCGGAGAGGAGGAGATCGTCGCCCTCGAGCACCTCGATCGACTGCGTCTGTCCCGGCAGGGTCAGGGAGAGGGCGGCGCGGTCGCGGTTCGGCCCGGGTCCCGGCATCAGCGAGACAGGCACGTCGAAGGACTTGCGCGCGGTCACGCCGGGAATGCTCACGACGCTGAGGACGCGATCGGCCCGCGGAGCGACGCCATGCTCACGCAGCAGCGAATGCAGCTTCGGCGTGGCGGCGGACGGGTCGAGAAAGAGGACGAGACCACCGCGGCGGCTTTCCCAGAAATCGCGGACGAGTGCCAGCTCGCGCTCGGTGAGATCTTCTGTGTTTCCGGCGAAAAAGAGCACATCGGCGTCCTCCGGGATGGCCTCGCGCCCCTCGAGGACGAGCCCCTCGAGACGCGCGTTCTGCGCGTTGGCGAGCGGCTGGATCTGCTCGGCGATCTTCACGAGATCCTCGGCCCGGCGATCACCGGTGAGGAGATAGATCTTGCGCTGGCGTTGTTCGGTCACCTCGAGGAGAGCGGCGGTCATCACCTCTTCGCCTTTGAAATCGAGGACGACGCCCGAGGACGCATCGCGATTGACGAGATCCTCCGCCGGGATCGTGCGGACGCGGTCGTTCTCGCCGATGATCACGATCTGGTCGCCGGTGAATTCGATGCCATATCGGTCGCGCAACTCGGCAATGCGGCTGCGGCTGCGGCTCAGATCGAGATACTCGGCCACGACCTGATCGCCGCCGAGACGGTCGTATTCCCCGACGAGTCCCTTCGCCTCGGAGTAAAGTTCGGCATTGCCCGTGAACGCCATCACGAGGCGCACTTCCGCACCGAGTTCCCCGAGGACCTGCCGGGTCGTCTCCGAGACGGTGAAGCGCCCGTTCTGCGTCAGATCCCACGCCGTGTGGCGACGGCAGCTCAGGTAATTGAGCTGGAAAAAGACGATCGCCGCGAGGATCACTTGCACGAGGACGATCAAGGCCGTCCTCCCCCGCTCGAGCGCGCGCCGCGCGCCCGACCACGACGCGACACCGGAGCGGCGCGAACGGGATGAAGAGGTGGTTTTGTCGGGCTTGGCC
>JALRFZ010000338.1 GCA_023253615.1 Verrucomicrobiales bacterium
ACGGCGTGCTGGGCCTGGGCCACGGCCATGCCGTAGCCGGGCACGAAAACGACGTTCTGCGCGGCCTCGAGCACGTAGTAGGCGTCCTCGATCGAGACGCCCTTCATCTCGCCCTCGACCGCCTTGCCGGCCGGTCCGCCCGCGGCTCCGAAGCCGCCGAAGAGGACGTTGCCGAAGGTGCGGTTCATCGCCTTGCACATGATGATGGTGAGGATGATCCCGGAGGTGCCGACGAGACAGCCCGCGACGATGAGGACCTTGTTGAGGATGACGAATCCGGCCGCCGCTCCGGCGAGTCCGGAGAAGCTGTTGAGGAAGGCGATCACCACGGGCATGTCACCGCCGCCGATGGGCAGCACCCCGAGCACGCCGAGGGCGAGGGAAAGGACGATGATGGCGTAAAGGGCCCAGGCCGGGCCCTGCATCACGTAAATCACCCCGAGGACGAGCAGGGCGAGGAAAAGGACGGCGTTGACGGCTTTTTGTCCGGGGAAAAGGGTGGGACGTCCGCTCATCTTGCCGGCGAGTTTCAGGTAGGCGACGAAACTGCCCGTGAAGGTCACTCCACCGATGAGGATGGCGGCATAGATGGCGATCTGGGTGACGGGATCGGTGTTCTTGCCGAACTCGAACTCGGCCCATCCGACGAGGACGGAGGCGAGGCCGCCGAAGCCGTTGAAAAGGGCGACGAGCTCGGGCATGCCGGTCATTTGCACGCGTTTCGCCCAGATGAATCCGATGACCCCGCCGATGGCGAGACCGAGCAGGATCAGCTTGTAGTCGATGACTTCCTTGTAAAAAAGCGTCGCGACGACGGCGAGGAGCATGCCGACGGAGGAGAGCAGGTTGCCCTTCCGAGCCGTGGCGGCGTTGCCGAGCATCTTGATCCCGAAGATGAAAAGGATCGAGGCGACGATGTAGGCCAGATCGATGTATTGTTTCAGATCCATGAAAGCGGAGCAAAGAGGGTTGGGTCGGAGATCGAAGAGGGTCGAATGGAGCGATTATTTACCCTTCTTCTTGAACATCCCGAGCATGCGGTCGGTGACGAGGTAACCGCCGACGACGTTGATCATGGCGAGAACGAGAGCGGCGAATCCGAGCCACTTGCCGAATTCCCCCCCGGCGACGCCACAGGCGAGCAAGGCGCCGACCACGGTGATGCCGGAGATGGCGTTCGATCCCGACATGAGCGGCGTGTGGAGCTGGCTCGGCACTTTCTGGATCAACTCGAAGCCGAGGAAGGCGGCGAGAACGAAAACGAAGAGGAGAAGAACGAGGGTGTCCATGGGGGGAGAAAATGTCGAATGAGGAATGACGAAGGAAAGGAACTGGGTTTCGGATTTCGGATTTCGTCATTCCGCCACCTGCGGCCGGAACCGTTCATGCACCACCGCGCCGCCGTGGGTGATGAGGCAGCCTTTCTGGATCTCGTCGGCTGGCTGGATGGCGAAGGTCTTGGCCTCCTTGTCCCAGAAGTGCTCGATCATGTTCGCGAAGTTCGCGGCGAGGACCTGGGAGGCGTGTTTGGCGACGTGGCCCTCGTAGTTGGCGAGGCCGATGAGCTTCACGCCGTTGGCGCTGAGAGTCTCCTCGCCGGGCACGATGCCCTCGACATTGCCCCCGGTCTCGGCGGCGAGATCGACGATGAGGCTGCCGGGTTTCATGCCCGCGACGACGTCGGCTTTGATCAGAATGGGCGGTTTGCGGCCGAAGACCTTCGCGGTGGTGATGACGACGTCGCTCTCGGCGCAGACCTTGGCCTGGGCGGCGATCTGTTTGGCGAGCTGCCCGGGGGTGAGCTCCTTGGCGTAGCCCTGGTCGGTGCCGCCGGTCTCGCCGAGGTCGATGCGGAGGGCCTTGGCTCCGAGGGATTCGGCCTGTTCGAGGGCCTCGGGCCGCACATCGAAGGCGGTGACGCGCGCGCCGAGGCGTTTCGCGGTGGCGATGGCCTGGAGCCCCGCCACTCCGATGCCGAGGACGAAGACCTTGGCCGGTGAAATGGTTCCGGCCGGGGTCATCATCATGGGGAAAATGGTGCTCATCCGGTTCGCCGCGTGGATGACCGCGACGTAGCCGGCGAGGTTCGCCTGCGAGCTGATCGCGTCCATCTTCTGGGCGAGGGTGGTGCGCGGGATCATCTCGAGGCTGATCGCGCTGACGCCCTGGCTCGCAAATTTCGCGATGAGATCCTTCTCGTTGAAGGGATCGAGGAAGCTGATGTGGATCGCGCCGGACTTCAGCTTCGCGACCTCGTCCCCGGAGGGTTTGCGGACGCGGGTGACGAGATCGGCCGAGGCGAGGGCGGCGGTCCGGTCGGTGGCGATCGTGGCCCCGGCCTCGGTGTAGGCGCTGTCGGGATGATCGCACTTCGCACCGATGCCGGATTCGACGACGACCTCGGCCCCGAGGCCGACGAGCTTTTTCACGGCCGCCGGGTCGAGGGAGGCGCGGGTTTCGATGGGATCGATCTCTTTGGGGGCGAAAATCTTCATTGGCCGGGAAAGGGCACCGCTCCGGAGGGGCGCGGGAGTGCCATTGTAACCAAGGGGGGGAGGCTGTCGACCCTCATTTTCGACGGGAAAACGACCCGGGCAATCAGCCGCCAAAGTTCAGCAGCCCTTCGATGAGATCGCGGTAGGCGAGGGCGGCGCGGATGATGAGTCCGCCGACGAGCACGAGAATGGCCCAATAGAAGAGCTTCGGCGCCCATTCGGCGAGTTGGTCCATCGCCTCGGCGGCGGATTCGGAGTAGTAGCGGCCCCATTCGGCGAGTTCGCGGTCGAGCACGCCCGATTCCTCGGCCACGATCATGCCGCGGGTGAAGTCGTCGGGAAAGGCCTCGGGCGACTCGAGGAGGGCGTGGGCGAGGGGATCGCCCGCGGCGACGATGGAGGCTCCGCGGATCCCGGCATCCCGGATCAGCCCGCTGCCGGAGGCGCGTGCGGCGCCGGAGAGGGATTCGCTCATGGTGCGGCCGGCGAGGAGGAAGATCTCGAAGACCTGGGAAAAACGCTCCATCGCCACGTCGCGGCGGGCTTTGCCCAAGAGCGGGATCCAGCGGAGGAGGCGGTCCACCACCGCGGAGGTGCGTCCGAGCCGCGCGAAGGCCCAGGCGATGAAGAGGAAGGCCAGCAAGACGCCCCAGACGCCGAGCATGGCCCATCCGCTGTTCTGCAACGCCGCGAGATAAACGCCCTCCGGTCCTCCGCCGTCCAGCCGGAAACTACGAAAAGCGGTGACCGCGAGCGTTGAGACGGGGATGGCGAGATGGATGAGAAAGAGCGGATAAGCCAGCCCTTTGAGGATCTTTTTCCGCGTCCGGTCGATGCGACGGAAATACTCGGCGAGATGGGCGAACCCTTTCTCCAGCTTGCCGCCCGATTCCGCCGCGACGATGACTTCGTGTTCGAGCGGAGTGATGAAGCCTCCCGCCCCGCCCAGGGCATCGCCGATGCTGCGACCCCGCTGGATCCCGGCGAGGAGGCCGCGGTAAAGGCGACGCTCCGTGCCGGAGACGCGCGGCTGGCGGAGGAGCGACTCGCACGCTTTCTCCATCCCCATGCCGGATCGGGCGTATTTCTCGAGATTGGAATAAATGAGGGCCTTGGC
>JALRFZ010000534.1 GCA_023253615.1 Verrucomicrobiales bacterium
CACGCTCTTCCTCGATCTGCCGCGAAAGCAGCGCCACCGCCTCGACCAATTGGGGCGAGTGACGCAGCGGCTCGACGAGCGTTTCGAGGGAGGTCATGGGAGGGAGTTTAGCGTCTAGGTGGCGAGGGCGCAAGCGGGTCACCGGATGTCATTCGGCTTCCCGTGACTTCTCATCCAAAAAGCTATTGTTCCAGGCGAAAAGCATCTCGTCGAGACTCGGAACCGCGAGCGGGCGGACGACGCGGAAGCCGAGCCAGTGGGCGTCGGTCAGATACCAGAGGCTCTTGGGAAGTTCCGGATCCTGGGCTTGCCAGTCGGGACTGGAAGGGATACGACGGGCCGATCGCAACTCCTCCTCTGGATCATACCAGGAACCGCCGCGAACCACGCGAGGGTAGCGGGTTTTCGGTCTCGTGAGGGGATCCACGACCGGATTACCTTCCCATTGCGAGTAGGCATCCAGTCGATACTGGTCGAGACACCACTCCATCACATTTCCATGCATGTCGTGGAGGCCCCATGGGTTTGGTCGTTTCGTACCGATTTTCTCGTAGCCGACCCGGATCTGCTTGGGGTCGAGGACGGCGAACTGCTCAAGCTCGATCGTCGGGCAGGAATAGGGGCCGGTCGGTCCCGCGCGGCAGGCGTATTCCCATTCCGCCTCGGTGGGAAGCCGATAGAAATGCCCCGTCTGGAAACTGAGCCATTCGCAGAACTTGTTCGCCGCATGGTGGGTCATGTTGATTGCGGCAAAACCCTCCCTGCCCATGCCGAAGTCCATCTCGGTGTAGGGCGTGGTGGGGGAAGAAACGAAGTCGGCAGGAGTCGGGTCTTTGAGATGTTCCGGATACTGAAGCGCCCCGTCCTTGTATCGCGGCTTTCTGGTGATCATGAACGGCTCATATTGATCCCAACTTGTCTCATGCCGCGCCATCCAAAAGGGACTCACCTTCACCCGCACCTGCGGGCCTTCATCGTCTTTCCGCTTCGCCTCGTCCGGCGGACTGCCCATGAGAAACTCGCCGCCCCGGATTGCGACCATGTCGTAGGGGACTCCGGTCTTGGGGATCTTCGAAACGTAGTCCTTCATCGCCGCCTCGTCGAGTTTCGCGGTCGATTCCAAGATGCGTTCACGCAAGGCCGCGACGCGCGCACGTTCGTCTTCGGAGATCCGCGCGACGGCTTCGTCGGCGGTCTTGGGATAGGGGTCGGCGAGAGCTGTGACAGCCGAAGTGACGAAGCAAGCAACGGCGAAAAGGGCGGGCCAATTCATGCCTGAATCCTAGTCTGGACCCAGTCCTCCCGGCGAGTCCGGATTTGCGTTCGACGGGAGCGTGTGGGCTTGTCACCCGATGCGGAAACCGGTAGAATCTTCGGCATGGAGGAGATTCCCGACATTCCCGGAGTGGATCCGAAGCTGCTGCGGGATCCAGTGTTTCGACGCGTGCTTGAAGATGCATTGGCCATCCAAGATCGATTTTCCGCCGAGCCCGTCTATGCCCGGACTGGAAAAGGCTATCTGAAACCAACCGGAGTTGAGGAGATCCGGGAGGCGAAGGAAAAAATGAAAGGTGAAAATGGAACCAGTCTCGTCAGGGAAGACCCTTGAGCGATGCATGTGGAACGGGATTGGCTCGCCAACTACTCATGGGACTTTGTCACGGCCCAGAACGCGATGCTGTGCGAGGCAAAGCGCGCGTTGCACAAACCGACATCGGACGGCCACGAGCCAACCAAGGCTCTCTGGGAAAGTCGTCATCGTGGGCCAATGACCCTCGAGGAGGCGGTGAGCCTCTGTCGTTCCTGTCACCGATTGGCTCCGTTTTGCTTCTACAACGGAAACACCTTCACCGCGATCATTCGCGACGTCATCCGATCCCTGAATCTCCCCGCCGATCAGGCCGTCGTTGTCCGCAGCCTCGCCGGACACATCGTCGCGGGCGTGGCGAGCGAAGAGGAGGAGGCCGCATTCCGCGAGTTTTGCGAGGGACTTCGCTGAAGCGGTTTCGTTCGGCGATCGCAGCTGTTTGGTGCCGATCTCTGACCTCTGATTTCTGATTTCAGACCTCTGGCTTCCGCGCTCCCTCCCTCATTCACGCCATGCGTGAACGCGCACAAGAGCGGTCTGGTCCCTTTCGGGCGGATTCCCTATTATATACACCTTGAGGCCTGCGTTCGGCCTCCTCACACTCACCGCCAATACCACCACCATGCTCACCATCCTCGGCAACGATTCGGGCAAATTCTGCGACGGACTCTCGCGACGGTCATTTCTCCAGATCGGCGGACTGGCTCTCGGAGGTGCGAGTTTGCCCCAGCTCCTCGCGGCTGAGGCGGCGGCGGGAAAACCGGCCAAGGGGATCAATCACAAGGCGGTCATCATGATCTTCCTGCCGGGAGGCCCTCCGCACCAGGACATGTGGGATTTGAAACCGGAGGCCCCTGCCGAATACCGCGGCGAATTCCGTCCCATCAAGACAAACGTCTCCGGCATCGAAATCAGCGAAGAGTTGCCCCTCATGGCAAAGATGGCGGACAAATTCACCTTCGTCCGCTCCATCGTCGGAGCCGAGGGACCGCATGATGCGATGATGTGCCTCACCGGCCGCCCCGGCCGCACCAACGTGCCTCCGGGAGGTTGGCCGAGCATCGGGGCCGCGATCTCGAAGCTGCAAGGGGGAGTCAATCAATCGTGCCCGCCCTTCGTCGGGCTCGCTCCGAAGTGTGGGCATGACGAATGGGGCAATCCCGGTCCCGCCGGTTTCCTCGGGCCCTCGCATTCGCCTTTCACTCCCTTCCGCGGTGCTGGCAAGGAAGACATCGTGCTGAAGGGCGTCAGCCTCGAGCGCCTCGGCGACCGCCGCGCCCTGCTCGCGAGCTTTGATGATTTCCGCCGCGACATCGACCGGTCCGGGATGATGGAGGGACTCGACACTTTCAACCAGCAGGCCTTCGGAGTGCTCACCTCGAGCGCCCTCGCCAAGGCCCTCGACATCACGGAGGAAGATCCGAAACTCGTCGAGCGTTACGGCAAGGGACTGCATGAGCATCTCGACGACGGAAGTTGGCGCCGCCTCGACCAGTTCCTCATGGCCCGCCGCCTCGTCGAAGCCGGAGCCCGCTGCGTGACGCTCTCCTTCTCGCGCTGGGATTGGCACAGCCACAACTTCCGGAGCGCCCGCAAGGAATTTCCCATGCTCGACCAAGGGCTCACCGCCCTCGTCCAGGATCTCCACGACCGCGGGCTCGACAAGGATGTCAGCGTCATCGTCTGGGGCGAATTCGGCCGCACTCCGAAGATCAATCCACAGGGTGGGCGCGATCACTGGCCGCGTGTCAACAGCGCCGTCCTCGCCTGTGGCGGGATGAACCACGGCCAGATCATCGGCGCGACCGATCGCCTCGCCGGCGAGGTCGTGGAGCGGCCGGTCGAGTTCCAGGAGGTTTTCGCCACGCTCTACAAGTCCGTCGGCATCGACGCGAACAGCACCACGATTCCCGATCTCACGGGTCGTCCGACTTATCTCGTCGATCCGCATTATTCACCGATGAAAGAGCTCATCGCCTGAGCGCGGCGGAGGCGAGGGGAGGAAAATAATCCGGAATGATGAACAGTGGCAGAAACCGCAAAGTGGCATGGGCATCCTGCCCATGCATCGTCTCAAGACGCCGGAGTCGGATGCAGATCCTCTCGCGAAACGACCTCCGCTTTGTCGGAAGTTACAAAACATGCCCTTACTTTCGATGATCCACCTTCCTCACACGATGCATGGGCAGGATGCCCATGCCACATTCTGAAAATGATGACGCGCATCCTGACATTCGCACTATCCCTGCCGGTGATGGTCTTGGCCAATCCCGCGCCGGCACCCGTGCCAACTCCTGCACCGGCCGCTCCGCCGCTTCCGGCCGCGAAGCTATCCGTTTCCACTCCGAAGGTCACTCTGCGCGGTCCCTGGTCCAGCACCCAGCTCATCGTCACCGACGAGGCCGCCTCGCGTCCGCGCGATGTCAGCCATGCCGTCACTTACGAAGCCGAGTCCCCCGGCATCGTCGCTATCGATGCCGATGGATTCGTCACGCCGCTGGCGAACGGCAAAACGCTCGTCGTCGCCTCGCTCCCCGGCACGAGCGGCCTGCCCGCGCCGGTCGAAGTCGTCGTCGAGGGCTTCGATCAACCTGAGCCGATCCATTTCTCGAACGAAGTCGTCAGTGTCTTCACCAAATACGGCTGCAACGGCGGCGGCTGCCATGGCAAGTCGGGTGGGCAAAACAATTTCCGCCTTTCCCTCCTCGGCTACGAGCCCTGGAACGACCACGAATGGCTCGTGCGCGAATCGCGCGGACGGCGCGTCTTCCCTTCGGCGCCCGAGCACAGTCTCCTCGTCATGAAGGCCACCGGCGAGATCCCGCACGAAGGCGGCATCCGCATGGAAAAGGGCTCGCGCGATTACAACACCCTCATCCGCTGGATCCGCGAGGGCATGCCCTATCAGGACGACAAGGCTCCGAAGGTGACGGGCATCTCCGTCTTTCCGAAGGAGCGCGTCGCCAATGCGAAGGCGACCCAGCAGCTCGCCGTGACCGCGAAATTCTCCGACGGGAGCGAGCGCGACATCACCCGTCTCGCCCTCTATGAGGCGAATCAGAAGGACATGGCCGAGGTCGATGCCGAGGGCCACGTCGTCCTTGCCGACCGCACCGGCACCGCCTCGATCATGGTGCGGTTCCAGGAACATGTCGACGTCTTCCGGGCCACCATCCCGCTCGGGGCCGACACCGGGACGATGCCGGAGAAGTCGAACTTCATCGACGAGCACATCTTCAAAAAGCTGACCCTCCTCGGCCTGCCGCCCTCGGCTCCGGCAGACGACGCCACCTTCCTCCGCCGCGTCACCGTCGACGTCGCGGGCCGCCTCCCCACCGCCGAGGAGTCTCGCGCCTTCCTCGCCGACACGAGCCCTGACAAACGCGCCAAAACGATCGACCGCCTCCTCGACTCGCCCGACTATGCCGCCTACTTCGCGCAGAAATGGGCCGGCATCCTGCGGAACAAGCGGGCCAAGGACACCTACCAGCGCGGCACCTACGCCTTCCACGACTGGCTCCGCACCGGCCTGCTCGAGAACCGTCCCTACAACGCCATCGTCACCGACCTTCTCACGGCCTCCGGCGAGATCGGACAGAATCCCGAGGTCGCGTGGTTCCGCGCGGTGAAGGATCAGAAGGAACAGATGCAGGACATCGCCCAGGTCTTCCTCGGCATCCGCATGCAGTGCGCGCAATGCCACCATCATCCCTACGAGAAGTGGTCGCAGGACGATTATTACGGCTTCGCCGCCTTCCTCAGCAGCGTCGGCCGCAAGCCCGGCGAGCAGCCCGACGAGGAGATCATCTTCCACAAGCGCGGCAACGCGACAATGCAGAATCCCAACACCCAGGCCGTGCTGAAGCCGAAGCCCCTCGGCGGTGACGCGCTCGACCTGCCTGTCTCCGAGGATCCGCGCGAGGCCCTCGCCTCGTGGATGACCTCCGCAGAGAATCCCTGGTTCGCGAAGATGGTGGTGAACCGCTATTGGAAACACTTCTTCAGCCTCGGCCTTGTCGAGCCCGAGGACGACATGCGCGTCACCAATCCGGCCTCGCATCCCGAGCTGCTCGATGCCCTCGCCGCCGACTTTGCAAAAAGCGGTTTCGACCTGAAGCAGCTCGTCCGCACCCTCGTCAACAGCCGCACCTACCAGCTCAGCGCCGTGCCGAACGAACACAACCTCGCCGACACGCAGAACTTCTCGCGCTATTATCCCAAGAGGCTCCAAGCCGAGGTGCTCCTCGACTCGATCAACTTCGTCTCGAAGGCGGGCGACACCTTCAAGAACCAGCCCGCCGGAGTCCGCGCCGTCTTCCTCCCCGATGACAAGTTCAACGAGGATTCCTTCTTCCTCTCCGTCTTCGGCCGTCCCGAGATGGACAGCGCCTGCGAATGCGAGCGCGTCGCCGATGCGAACCTCGCCCAGAGCCTCCATCTCATCAATTCCGAAACGATCCAGGGCAAGCTCGGCGGCGACGCCGGACGCGCCGCCGCCCTCGCCGCGGCGAAAGACCGTCCCGATCCCGAGCGGCTCGGTGAACTCTACCTCCACGCCCTCGCCCGCGAGCCACGCCCCGCCGAGCTGGCCGCCGCCGGAGCCCACCTCGCGAAGAAGCGCGCCGCCGCCGGGACCGATGCGGCCGCCCTCGCCAAGGCCGAGCGCGAGGCTTTCGAGGACATCCTCTGGGCACTGGTGAACACGAAGGAATTCCTCTTCAACCACTGAGGCGCTAGGGATCCTCCTCCGATTTTTCTTGTTTTGTAAGGATGAACCACCTGCCCTTCCGCCTTCTCGTCGCCGCCCTCCTTCTTCCCGCGGCAGCGCGGGCGCAGCTGCCCTCGGCCGAATTGCAGACGCTGAGCCCGCCCGTGGTCCGGGCCGGTGAGACCACCGTCCTCACCGTCGGCGGGCTGAATCTCGAACAGCTCACGGGACTTGCCTTCTCCGATCCGTCGATCCAGGCAGAGCCTGTCGCCGGCACAAAGCAGTTCAAAGTCACCGTTCCCGCGGAAGCGGCTGAGGGACCCGTCGAGGTGCGCGCCGACGGATATTTCGGACGCTCCACCTCGCGCCTTCTCACCGTCGCCGCCAAAAACGCACCCGTCATCGCCGATGCGGGCGTGGTCCATCACGATCCCGCGAAGGCTCCGGCGCTGCCGCTCGAGGCCGTCGCCCACGGCACCACCGATGCCAACCAGATCGACCGGTGGAAGCTCGCCCTGACAAAAGGACAACGCATCCTCGTCCACTGCCGTGCCGAGCGCATTGATTCGCGTGCCGACGCCTCGTTGATCCTGACAGACAGCCAAGGCAAGGTTCACGCGACGAGCCACAACGCCATCGGGCGTGATCCGCTCCTGGATTTCACCGCCGCCGCCGACGGCGATTACCTCGTCGGTGTGCACGATTTCCTCTACAACGGCGGTGCTGAATACGCTTACGTCCTCACCGCGAGCACCCGTCCGTGGATCGACGCGGTCTTTCCGCCGGCTGGTCAAGAGGGTCAGGTGCTCGAGGCAACCCTCTTGGGTCGGAATCTCCCCGGAGGCAGTCCGGGAGAAGGGCTTGCAATCGATGGCCAACCGCTCGAGACGGCGAGCATGCGCATCCCCGTGCAGGCGGCGGAGGGCGCGAAAGCGGATCCCGCGACTCCGGCCCGGGCGATGTTGCCGGGCTTCACCTTTTCGCACGAAGGCTCGAATCCCGTCCGCATCGGGATCTCTGCGGCGCCGGTGGTCGCCGAAGCGAACGACGCCGACCTCCCGCCCCTGGCATTGCCTTGCGAAGTCGCGGCCCGCTTCGACCAGGATGGCGACAGCGATGTCTTCCGCTTTTCAGCCAAGGCGAACACGGCCTATTGGGTGGAGGTCATGGGCGACCGTCTCGCGGGAAAGGTCGATCCCTATCTCATCGTCGAGAAGATCACCAAGGGCGCTGATGGAAAAGAGACCTTCGCGGTCGTGCGCGAGGGAGATGACACGGCCTCGAAAACCGGCACGCGTCTCCTGACCGGCTCGCGCGATACGAGTCTCACCCTTGCCGCAGGCGGGGCCGCCGACTATCGCGTGACGGTCGTGAACCAATTCGACAGCGGAGGACCGACCCATCTCTACCGGCTCGCGGTCCGCGAGGCCAAACCCGATTTCGAACTCTTCGCCGTGCAGGAACGCTCGCACTACGAGAAGACGGAAACCCATCCCGCCGCGCCGCTTTTGCGCAAGGGGGGCGGTGAGCCGGTGCGCGTCCTCATCCACCGGCGCGACGGCTTCGACGGCCCCATCACGCTCGAGGCAACGGACCTTCCCGCGGGCGTGATCTGTCCTCCGGTGACCGCTTCATTGAAAGAGGATTCGATCCGGCTGGTATTCCACGCCGCGCCCGATGCCGCCGGATGGAATGGCGACATCCGCATCACCGGAAAAGCGAAGGTCGGCGAGGCCGATGTCGTCCGCGAGGCCCGCGGGGCGAGTTTTGTGCAGGGAGCAGCCGACACGGCGAAGGAGCGTCTCCGTCCGCGCCTCACCACGACGATCCCGCTCTCGGTCAGTGCCACGGAGAAAGCCCCGGTCTCGCTCGAGGTTGGCAACGGGGGGCGCTTCAGCGTCGAGATGGGCGGAAAACTCGAGATCCCCGTGAAGATCACCGCGCGGAACGGGGTGAAGGGGCCGCTTGTCATCACCGCCGATGGACTGCAGGGACTGCGCACCTCGCCGACCCTGAGCCTCGACGAGAAAACCAACGAAGGAAAACTGACCCTGACATTCACCCCGCAAAACAACATTTTCACTCCCGAAGCCGGCACTTGGACCTTCGTGCTCAAGGCGGTCGGAACCACGTCGTATCGGCGCATGGGCGACATCGCCGACGCCGCGGCCGCCGCGTTGAAACAGGCCGACGAGGCGTTGAAAAACGCGAAGCCCGAGCAGAAGGACGTCCTCACCAAAGCCAGGACCGAGGCCGAGGCGAAGAGCAAGGCCGCCGCTGCCGCCGCCGCACCGAAAGACCTGAAATTCTCCGCCTACACCCTGCCTGTCCAGGAATAAGTGCTGCCTGACTAGTGTGATGGTCTCTGCTGCCGCCTGCTGCTGTGACGCTTTGTGTGGCATCAACGGCCCTGGCATGAATGCAATTCATCAGCGCTACCTAGCGACGGCCAGTGTGG
>JALRFZ010000704.1 GCA_023253615.1 Verrucomicrobiales bacterium
AGATCTACGCGCCCGAGCGCGAGGAGAAGCTGCTCCGTTCCCTCGTCGCGAAGAGCGGAGGGGGGCGTCTCCCCGAGGAATCGATCCGCGCGATCTACCGCGAGATCATGTCCGCGGCCCTCGCCCTCGAGGAGGATCTGAAAATCGCCTACCTCGGACCCGCGGGCACCTGGACGCACCAGGCTGCGATCGGGAAATTCGGTCACAGCGTGAAGTATCTGCCGCAGCCCGGATTCGCCGAGGTCTTCGAGCAGGTCGAGCGACGCATGGTCGACTATGGCGTGGTGCCGATCGAGAATTCGACGGAAGGCGCGGTGACGCACACGCTCGATCTTTTCGCCGACTCACCGCTGAAGATCTACGGTCAGGTGATGTTGTCGATCGAGAATCACCTCATGGCGAACTGTCCGAAAGAGGAGATCCGCCAGATCTACAGTCATCCCCAGATCCTGGCCCAGTGCCGCGGCTGGCTGGGAAGGAATTTCCGGGAGATCCAGCCGATCGAGAAATCAAGCTCCGCCGCCGCCGCCGAACTCGCCGCGAAGGAGCCGGGTGCCTCCGTCCTCGGAGGCGAGCTGCTCTCCGAACTCTACGGGCTGAATCTCCTCGAGCGCTCGATCCAGGATCTCGCGAACAACACGACGCGTTTCCTGGTGATCAGCCACAAGACCTGTCCCCCGACGGGCAAGGACCGCACCTCGGTGATGTTCTCGGTGAAAGACGAACCGGGCTCCCTCGTGCGCGCCCTCGAGCCCTTCGACAAATTCCACATCAACATGTCGAAGATCGAGAGCCGTCCCTCCAAGCGCCGCGCCTGGGAATATTACTTTTTCGTCGATGTCGCCGGCCACTGCGAGGATCCCGAGCTCGCCGATGTCATCCGACAACTCGGGAAACACTGCTCTTTCGTGAAGGTGCTGGGCAGTTACCCGGCCTGAGGTTTCAGCACGTAGTTCACGTTCACCTCGCCGGGCTCCCAGGGCTTCAGGGTGCCTTCGACGAGGGAATGGACCTCGTCGTCCAATTCACGGATCTTCGCGAGGACGCGTCCACCGTGACCGCCGGCATCGAGCGGCTCGTTCACTTCGATGAGCAGCGTGGGGCGATGATGCAGCAGGGTACGGCGGGCACCGTCCAGCACCTCGATCTCATGCCCCTCGACATCGCATTTGATGAAATCGACACGGTCCACCCCGTGGTGGGAGCAGAAATCATCGAGCGTGCAGGTCTCGACGCGGACGGTCTTGCCCGCGACGGAGTGGCCGGAGTCGCTGGAGAGCGACGCTTCGTAGTGGTTGAGGGTGCCGTCTTCCCGAACGGGGATCACCATCTCGGAGGCTCCGGTGTGATCCGAGAGCGCCGTCCGGAAAGCGCGGGTGTTGGCGAGTCCGAGATGGGAGCAATTTTGCGAGAGCACGCCATACATGTCGCCGGTCGGTTCGAAGGAATAGCCCCGGCCTGTCTCACCGACGGATTCGGAAAGGAAGCGCGTGAAAAGGCCGAAGTTGGCACCGATATCCAGCACCGTATCGCCCGGCTTGGTGAGCAGTCCGATCGCGGCGAGATCCGGCTCGTCGCTGAGGCGGGCTTGCTCCAGCTTCCGTCGGTAATGCAGACAACGGAGCCGGGATTGCACCCCCTCGGGCAGATGGGAGACAACACGCTTCAACAGGGAGTCCAGAGAGATCATTAGGAATTCGTAAAAACCAAATTTACCATAACAATCAACTCAGGTAAAACCGTTTCGCCACCGTTGGGGGGGATTCAAAGCGGAGAAGATCCGGCTTCGAAGCGCCGGAGGATGGACCGGAGGCACCCTGCCGGGCCTCACTCTTCGCCTTCGCGCTCGATGCGAACGACGTGTTCGCCTTCCCGCTGGAGATTGAGACGGTCGCGGGCGACGGTCTCGAGAAATTCCTTGTCCGTCTTGAGGAGGCGGTGTTCCTGGCGAAGACGGACGACTTCCGCCTCCTTGGTGTCGCGGATGGCCTCGAGACGCTCCTTTTCCGCGACGAGTTCCTCGTGTCGCTCGATCTCGGGTCCGAAGAGTTTCACCACGGCGAGGACGAGGAGGGCATAGATCACCACCTCCATCAGACGCGAGAGCCGCTTCCACAGACTGGCCCGCGGCACCGCTGCCGCCGTGGAGGCATGCAGGGTGAATCCGGGCTGGTCGGTGAAGTCGGGATCTCGCATCGTGATGGAAAGGCGGTGTCTCGGAGGGGACGGATCAGGCGCGCATCTTGCCGCCGTAGATCGCGTCGTCGCCGAGCTCTTCCTCGATGCGGAGGAGCTGGTTGTATTTCGCGATCCGGTCGGAGCGGCTCATCGAGCCGGTCTTGATTTGTCCCGCATTCGTCGCCACGGCGATGTCGGCGATGGTGCTGTCTTCGGTCTCGCCGGAGCGGTGGCTGATGACGGCGGTGTAGCGGTTTTCCTTGGCCAGCTCGATCGCGTCGAGGGTCTCGGTGAGCGAGCCGATCTGGTTCACCTTCACGAGGATGGAGTTCGCCACGCCGAGGTCGATGCCCTTCTGGAGGAAGCTGGTGTTGGTGACGAACAGGTCGTCGCCGACGAGCTGGGTCTTGGCACCCATCTTCTCGGTGATGGTCTTCCAGCCGTCCCAGTCGTTCTCGTCGCAGCCGTCCTCGATCGAGATGATCGGGTATTTGCTCTGCAGGTCGAGGTAGTAGTCGACGAGTTCGGAGGCGGACTTCACGGACTTGTCGGACTTCTTGAAGACGTATTTCTTCTGCTCCTTGTCGAAGAACTCGGAGGAGGCCACGTCGAGGGCGATGAAGGTGTCTTCTCCGAGCTTGTAGCCGGCCTTGTCGACGGCCTGGGCGATCACTTCGAGGGCGTCGTAGGCGGAGTCGAGATTCGGAGCGAAGCCACCCTCGTCACCGACGGCGGTGGAAAGGCCGCGATCCTTCAGCACCTTCTTCAGGGCGTGGAAGATCTCGGCACCCTGGCGGAGCGCCTCGCGGAAGGTCGGCGCACCCTTCGGCATGATCATGAACTCCTGGAAGTCGATCGGCGCGTCGCTGTG
>JALRFZ010000732.1 GCA_023253615.1 Verrucomicrobiales bacterium
GAGGCGCTCATCGATTCGCCTCCGTTGATCGTCATTGTTCCGGGCCCGCATTGTCTCCATTGGGTGGCATTTTCTCCCAGGAAGAGTTCTTCGAATCCAGGTTCGACTTCGGCCAGGGCAAGGAGGGGCAAGAGGAGCAACAAGGCGGTGATGGCACGTTTCATGGCGGGAAGGGTTCCGTAAGCAGGGACGTGGGATTGGCACCGGGATTTTTTGATCACCTGGATCCGCGTATGCCGGTTCGGAATCATGGCTCGATTGTTTTCGCCTGGATGAAGAAAAACACGGCTCGTGCTGGATTGGCGTCGGGCCGGTGGAGGTGCTCGTCCACGGCATGGTCCGGAGGCTCGATGCCGCTACCCGCCTGCCCGAGCACGAGAACGTGTCCGTCGGGGATCGTGACCTTCGTGGTGGTATTGACGCGGCTGAAGACCGGGCGGAGCATCGGATTCCCGGCAAGGGTCACCTCCTGCAAGCGGCCGTCCTTGTCCGCCGCCGCCGCCTTGATGGGGCTCCCGTAGTTGATAAAACCCTCGAAGGAAACGAGTTCCACTGCCAGATTCAGATCGATCGAGGAACCGTCCGCGGCGACAAGCGATTCAAACTCCAGGTTGAATCCAAGTTGGCGGAGTTCGTAGCTCTTCGGAGCGGCGGGAAGCACGGTGATGGCCTGGCCACTGGGTAAAACGACCGGTTTCCCGTCGCCACCCGCAAGGCTTGCCGGCGAATAGTCCGAGGGAAAGGTGAATTCCCGGCTGCTCTCGATCCTGCTTCGCGCGCCGCTTTCCGCCACGGTCGCAGGTGTACCCAGCAATTGATAGTCTCTCATGGTTTCGAGCTTGGAGAGCAGGACAGCGGCTTGGTTTGCCGGAATGATGCCCCGATTGGACACGCCTTCCACGCTGTCGAGGGTGAGCCCGGCGCCGCGCAGGGCGGCGGAGTCCATTGGTAAGCTTATGATCTTTGCGCTGACTTGGACTTGCGGAGTTTGAGCTTCGGATCGGGAAACAAACGCGACGAGGAGAATGAGGCCTGCGATGAAAAAGCGATGGTTCATGGGTGATCGGGGAGCGGGTTGTTCGTGGGATTGGGGGCCATTTCAAGGAGCCTGATTCAACCGTTCCTCCCACTCCTTCGCCGCGCGCTTGTTCGCCCAGTCATTGATCCGGTCGATCTCGGATTGAGATGGGCCGGTGTTGCTGCCTTCTTTCAAAAGATGGTATAGACCGTAAAGCGCTCCTGCGGCCACCACGGCTCCGAGGACTCCTTCCGCGGCTTCCGCGGTCTGTGCCTCCTCCGCTTCCCGGTTTTGACGATCCATCTCCATCTGCCTCGCTGCCAAGACGCGCTGCCTTTCCGCTTCCCGTGCTCGCTCGGCCGAGGCGAGGATTTCCTGCCGCTGTCTCTCGTGCTCGATACGTGTGGCGCGCAGATGGTCCAACCTGGCTTTTTCGGAAAGGAAGAAGGTGCGGTGGTCGATTGAAAGTTCGGACCAGCGGCATGAAGCCCGTCCTTGATCCGTCACAAAAGTCGCCAGGTCGGCATCCAGAGTTTCCAAGCGGACCCCGGTGACAGCCCGGCCGAGGATCTTCATTTCCGGCAGGAATCGACCAAGTGCGGATTGATATGCCGCCGATCCCCGAAGCGAGGGTTCCACGGTTCCGATCCGAAGGAGCGTTTTGTAGGAGAGTTCATCGAGCCTTTGGTTGAAGATTCCGTCGCGATGTCTGATCATGAGGGTTTCGCCGCTGATTTCCAAGGTGGCATGGTGGAAAGTCCTGTCGGTGAGATCAATGGCTGCCAGTCTCCGAGCGGCTGCCGGTGACTGGCCAAATGATTTCGAGAGAGGGTGGAAAACGATCCAGAAAAGGACCGTTGCGGACGCGAGGCGGCGTAGTGCCCCCGGGAGATTGAGAGAATTCATGTGAGTTCTTTGCTTGTTGGGTGTTCGAGTGATCGTCGGGAATGTCCGCCTCACCGCTTCATCAAACATCCTTTGAGGTGTCATCGGCCGCGGTCGGCGGGGAAAAGGAATCGAAGTCGGACTCCGCCCCTCTTCTTCCATTCTTCGCAATCCACAAAAACGGGTTGCAGAAAATCCACAAAATCATCCGCGGTAGCCCATCAGCTCCGCCAGTTCGGTCCGGATGTTCTCCGGGGTCGGGTCGTCCAGCGTCGCCGCCACCTTTTGGCGGATCAGTTTCTGGCATTTCACCCTGAGGCGCGAGATGTCGCTTTTCAGGGTGCCTTCCGGCTGGCCAATTTTGGCAGACAGCTCCGCAATCTTCTCATCGCCGCTCCGGGTGATGTAGGGCGCCAGCGCATCGAAGAGGGCGGCCTTCCCCCGGGTCTCGTATTCCGCGCGCAGAGCCGCCATCGCGTTTTCCGCGAGTGCCTCGACCCATTGGCGTTGGTAAGCGATGAAGGGTGTCACGGGATCGACCGGTTCGGCGAGGCGTGCCCGCTCTTCATCGAGGTCTGATAGACGCACCACTTTCCCGCCTCCGCGCTTCTGAGCCGAGCCGCGACGGTGGCGGTCGATGAGGTAGCTCTTGAGTTTGGTGAGGAGGAAGACGCGCAGCTTCACCCCCGCTCCTTCGGATTTCGCCAGGGAATCCTTGGCGAGGAGAAGTTCGAAAAATCCCTGTTTGAGATCCTCCGCATCCTCCGGGGCGATTCCGCAGCCACGGATGTAGGCCAGGATCGGTCCCTCGTAAGCACGGCAGAGCCGGTCCATCGCCCGCGCCGCACCCGGTTCCTGGTGTGCCACCGCCAAGCGGACAACCGTCCACTTGGTCGAAGGGAAAACATCCGGCTGGTCGGCGGTAACGGGATCCATTCGTCAGATCGTCAATGGCACCACCCATCCATAATGAGTCAGACCTCGCCTGTCGAATGGAAATCCTCTTCAAAAGGGTCTTGCCAGCGACGCAAGAGGGTTGAATCACGCCAGAATTTCACGCACCACCTCGCCATAGACGTCGGTGAGGCGGAAATCGCGGCCCTGATGCCTCCACGTGAGCTGCTCGTGGTCGAGGCCGAGGAGGTGCAGGATGGTGGCGTGGAGATCGTGGAGATGGACCTTGCCGGAAACGGGGCGGAAGCCGAATTCGTCGGTCTCGCCGTGCATGAGACCGCCTTTCACTCCGCCGCCGGCCATCCAGGCGCAGAAGCTTTCCGGCTGGTGTTCGCGGCCGTGCTTTTCGATCGGCGCGGTGCCGCTGAGATCCTGGCTCCAGGGAGTGCGACCGAATTCGCCGCTCCAGACCACGAGTGTGTCCTCGAGGAGGCCACGCGACTGGAGATCGCGGATCAGACCGGCGCACGGCAGGTCGGTCTCGGCGCAGGCCTTGGGCAACCCGCCGCGGATGTCGCCGTGATGATCCCAGCCGCCCATGGTGACCTGCACGAAACGCACGCCCGCCTCGCTGAGCCGCCGCGCGAGGAGACAGGCCCGGCCATTCCGGTCGGTCGTCTTTTCGCCAATGCCATAAAGCTTTTTCGTAGCCTCGGTCTCTTTCGAGAGATCGACCAGATCCGGCGTGGCCGCCTGCATGCGGAAGGCGGTCTCCAGACTGTGGATCATGCCCTCGAGACGGGCATCGCCCGGGTCGCGATCGACGAGGCGTTGGTTCATGCGCTGGATGAAGTCGAAACGGCGCTGTTGCGTGGCGGCGTCGGTGGACGGGTCGGTGAGGAAGTCGATCGCCGGATCGCTGGCCTTCGCGGGCAGGATCACCGGTGTTCCCTGGTGCGCGGCGGGCAGGAAGGACGCGGCGTAATTCCTCGTATCGATGCCGGGATGGAT
>JALRFZ010000762.1 GCA_023253615.1 Verrucomicrobiales bacterium
TACGGAAAAACTCGTTTCCGAGACGATCAACGGGAAGACCGCGACGAAGAAGGTGACGAAGACGAAACTTTCTCCGCAGGCCGAGACTTATATCCGGCAGATCCAGGATCAGCTCCGGAGCCGCTTTGCGACGAACGTGGCGATCCAGCATGGCGACAAGCGCGGCAAGATCGAGATCGAATACTACGGCAACGAGGATCTCGGGCGTGTCCTCGAGCTGATGGGTGTGCGGCTGGATTGACGCCGATCAATTCCTTGAACCGAGGAAAGAAAAGGGCCCACCGTCGAGCATAGAGGAGGCGGCCTACGGAAGACGCGGAAAACACGGAATTATAGAGGGCCGAGACAGCTGCGACCGGCAGCAAAAAGCAAGGAAGAACCGGAACTTTGGAGGATTGCCGTTACCATCATCTGTTCATTTCGGACGGAGCTTTTTCCGTGTTTTCCGCGTCTTCCGTAGGCAATCTCAACGAGCTCTTCATGAAACGACTCGCGCCCTTCGTCGCCCTCTTTTTTCTACTGCCCGCCGGCTGCAGCGATCCGGCCCATTCTTTCAGCGAGGCTGATCCGCTCGACGCGAAGGTCTCCGGGGAAAAGGCGCTCGGGCACGTCGCCGCCCTCGTCGGATTCGGACCGCGACCTGCCGGCTCCGAGGCCTTGGAACAGTCGCGGCAGTATCTTGAGAAAGAGCTGTCCGCCCTTGGCTGGGTGGCGCGGCGCCAGGCCTTCACGGCAAAGACGCCACGGGGGAGGATCGAGTTCACCAACCTGACCACCCGTTTCGGCGAAGCGGCGTGGGAGGGCCCGGTCGAGGGCCTGCTCGCTTCCCATTACGACACGAAGCTCTACGAGCAGTTTGAGTTCGTCGGGGCCAACGATGGGGGCTCGAGCACGGGACTGCTCGTCGAGCTCGCCCGCGTCCTCGCGGAGCGTCCGGAGGCGGCACGTCGCATCGAGCTCGTCTTCTTCGATGGAGAAGAGGCTTTCGGCACGAACATCACCTCCAACGACGGGCTCTATGGCAGCAAACACTACGCGGGGCAGTGGCTGCTGAAGGCGGAGCGGGATCGTCCCCGCTGGGGTGTCCTCCTCGACATGGTCGGAGATGTCGATCTCAACATCCGTGCCGCGGTGCGCATCCCCGGGCAATCGATCCGCGAACTCGCCGAAGCGAAGGAAAAGGGCGCGCCCCTCGTCGACATGACGAAGGTGGAGGCATCGCTGCAATCGTTTTCGCGCCACCTCCTCGAGGCCGCGGGCGAACTCGGTCTGCGCGATCAAGTCGGTGTCAGCCCGGATTACATCATCGACGATCACATCCCGCTGAACGTCGTCTCCGGCATCCCCACGATCAATCTGATCGATTTCGATTTTCCCGCCTGGCACACCCCGGGCGACACTCTCGACAAGGTCTCTGCCGACAGTCTCGCGATCACGGGGCGGGTGACGCTGCGGCTGGTGGAAAAATATCTGTTGGCCGGGGATTGGTGAGCGGTGCGGGCGGCGGATCGTCAGAAATGCCCCGTGCCGATCCCCTTCATCCGCTGCCAGTTGCCGTGGGCGAGGAGGCCGAACATGATCGCCATGAAAAAGCTTTGAAAGAGAAGCAGCCCGGCGATGGCAACGGCGACGGCGAGCACGAAGCCCACCTTCGGGACGATGCTGCGGTAGCGGTCCGGCACGAGCCCCTCGAAAATGTGGCCGCCGTCGAGCGGCAGGATGGGCAACAGGTTGAAGATCGCCCAGCCCACGTTCACCCAGAGCATCTGCCCCACGAAGAAACGCACCCAGGGATCCTGCATGCCGGGGGTGAAGACGATGAGGTAGGTAGCGGCCCCGAGGAGCAAACTCGCCGCCGGACCCGCCGCCGCGATGATCACCGACTCCCAACGGGTAAATCGGCCCGGTCCGCTGCAAACTCCGCCGAAGCCATAGAGCAGGATCTCCGACCACGGGGCCCGGAATCGCTTCCGTGCCCAGGCGTGCCCGAGTTCGTGCCAGAGGATCGATCCCAGCACCACCGCCGACATGATCACGAACCTTCCCAGGCCTTCCGGTCCATCCTGCTGGAGAAAGGGCATCCCCAGCAGCACACAGAGCAGCCAGAACATCCACTCGATGCGGACCGGGAAACCGAAGAGACGGAAGGAGAGCATGGGGAGGTCGGAGGTCGGAGGT
>JALRFZ010000065.1 GCA_023253615.1 Verrucomicrobiales bacterium
CGAGGACGAGGAGCTCATCGAGCGCAGCCGCGCCGAGATCCAGTCCGCGATCCACGACTACATCGTCATCGAGATCGACGGCAACATCGTCGGCTGCGTCGCCGTGCATCCGCATCCGACCGGCGACCGCGGCGAGCTCGCCTGTCTCTACGTGAAGCGCGGCCACACCGGCCAAGGCTACGGCAGCACCCTCGTCAACGCCGCCGTAGAGCGCGCCCGCCAGCTCGGCTTCGATCGTCTCTACGCCCTCTCCACGCAGGCCGCCGGCTACCTCGAGCGCGAAGGTTTCGTCCGCACCCACGATCTCACCCTGCTCCCCGAAGAGCGCCGCGAAAAGTGGGCGAAAAACGGGCGGAACGCGGTGTTGTTGGTGCGCCGGTTAGGGTGAACCTGCCCGGGGAGCGTGCCCGGCAAGGCCACCGCCTCACGCTCCTTCCGCCCCGTGCGCCCGCACCACGAACAAGGTCGTGTCATCCCCGCCCGCCTCGTCGGTGGCCCAATCGAGGAGCCGTTTGGCGACGAACTCGGCGGACTGCCCCTCCTTCGCGGCATCCTCGAAACACTCGGCGATGTTCTTGTTCCAGAGTCCGTCGATGACGCCATCGGAACAGATCAGGAACCAGTCGCCCGGCTCGATCGAGGCGGAGGCGACCTGCGGAGTCACGAATTGACACCCTCCTCCGATGGCCTGCTGCAGCACGTTTTTCCGGGGATGCATGCGGGCCTCGCGTTCGTTGAATTTCCCCGCCCGGAACTGGGCGCCCACATAGGTGTGATCGAAGGTGAGCTGCTTCAGCTCTCCGTTCCGGTATTGGTAAAAGCGGCTGTCACCGACATGGGCGAAGGTCACGCGCGTCCGGTAGAAAAGACCGCAGACGACCGTCGCCCCCATCCCCGTCAGCTTCGAATCGCGATTGCCGACGCGGGTGACGTAATCGTGCAGCGACTTCACCGCGCGCTCGAGAAGGGACTCCGGATCGGCGGCCCCGTGGAAATCACCCATCATCGCCGGCAGGAAACGACGCAGCTCGCGCACCACGAGCGAACTCGCCACCTCGCCGGCGGCCGGACCACCCATGCCATCGCTGACCGCGAAAATGAGACCGTTCCCGTCGATCGATTGTCTGCCGCAGAGCTCGGCGCTGTCGGCCCAACCCATCGCCGAGGAAAAGACCGCGAGCGAATCCTGGTTGCCGGGCCGCCGCCGACCATCGCGTGAGAGACCGCACCACTCCAAGGCTCGATGCGCCTCGTCGCCGTCGCTGCGATGTTTGGGATCCTCGAGGATCTTTGCGAGTTCGAAATCGATCACGCAGAATTGCCCCATGCGGGAGTTGTAGGTGATGTTCCGCGGAAAGGGATCGTCATGGACGATTCCGAAATCGACCTCCAGCATCTTGAAAAGCTCCGAGGCCCGGTCTTCGCTGATGCTGGTTTCGGCCGGGGCGCCGCAGTTCGTCGTCACGATCGTGAGCGTCTCGGGGTCGCTGTCGAGAAGCCGCGGCACGATTTCACATCCCCGTGCCTCGAGCGCTTTCAGCACTCTCACTTCGTTTTCAAAACGCTCTTCTTTCCCGGTCCCCCGGAAGGTTTTGTGGACACGGCCG
>JALRFZ010000103.1 GCA_023253615.1 Verrucomicrobiales bacterium
GGAAAGAGGCCCGTGAGGACGAGGAAACGGTTGCCGCAATGCACCTCGAGAAAGAAACGCTCGCAGGGACTGGCTTCGTTCATCCTTTCGATGATGTCGACGTGATAGGTGAAGCCGGCGTCGGGCATGCGATCCGACCCGCGTCCGGCGAGGGCGCCGCCGGCCTGCTCGGCGAGGGTCGCGGCGACATAGTCGGCGATTTCGACATCGTCGATCCCGGCCTCTTTCAGACTCCGTCGCACCAGGACGAAGAAGTAGAGTTCGGGCGAGATCGAGAGCGGCATGGGCAGCTCCATCACGGCGCGGAAGAGACGGTCGTTGTCGAGGATGGCGTCGAGAGCGGCCGGCTCCTCGAAAAGCGAGGCGAGGAAGCCGCGCTCTTCGGCACTGCCCGCGAGGGTCGCGGAGATGAATTCGAAATCCCGCGGCTGGAGCCGCGCCCGGCAGGGGGTGGTAACGAGGTTCATAGGGGAAAAACGAACGGGGAGTCTCCCTCAGGTGCCGGGAGCATGCCCAATTCGATGAATTCTGACAAGCAGATCCCGCGCCAGTTCGGATTTTCATGAAGAGGGAAGCGGTGGCAGGTGGAAACCGGACGGCTTTTTGTAACTGGACCGCTCCCGGAATCTCCGTAGAGTCGCTCCATGCGCATCCAGGTCGGCAAAGACGTCATCGAGCTGAAGGCTCCCTCGTTCCTCAAGGGCAAAGGTCTCGCTTTTCTCGCGGTGGTCCTCCTCGGAGTGATCGGAGCGGGCGGCGCCTTTTACACGGTGGAGGTGGAGGAGGCCGGGGTCGTGCTCCGGTTCGGCAAACATCTCAAGACGGTGCCTCCGGGACTGCATTTCAAACTGCCCTTCGGGATCGACCAGGTGACGACGGTGCAGGTGACACGCCAATTGAAACAGGAATTCGGTTTCGGCACGCCCAACAACACGAATCCCTACCAGTGGAGTTCGCAGGAAGAATTCGGCTTCGAACGGAACATGGTGACGGGCGATCTGAATTCCGTGCTCGTCGATTGGGTCGTGCAATATCGCATCACCGAGCCGGAGAAATACCTGTTCCGCGTGCGCAACGCGGACGCCACCCTGCGACACGCCAGTGAATCGGTGATGCGGCAGGTCGTCGGCGACCGCACCGTGGATGAGGTGATCACGGTGGGCCGCCAGGAGATCGAGACCGAGAGCAGCGCGAAGCTGCGCGACCTCGTGAATCTCTACGGGCTCGGCATCACGATCGACCAGGTGCAACTGAAGGATGTCGATCCCCCCGAGCCGGTGCAATCGTCCTTCAACGAAGTGAACAGCGCCCAACAGGAGCGCGAGAAGGCCATCAACATCGCCAACGGCGAATACAACCGCGACGTGCCGAAGGCGAGCGGCGAGGCCCAGAAGATGATCAGCGAAGCGGAGGGCTACGCGACCCAGCGCGTCAACGAGGCCGAGGGCAACGTGGCCCGCTTCACCGCGCTCTTCGCCGAATATGAAAAGGCGCCCGAGATCACGCGCCGCCGTCTTTACCTCGAGACGATGGAGGCGGTGCTGCCGTCCCTCGGCGGGGTCATCATCCTCGACGAAGAGGCCAGCCAGGTGCTGCCCTTCCTCCCCATCAATCCCGCGCCGCGTCAGTCGGCCCGGCAGCCCTGATTTTTCGAACCCCGATCCTCTCCACGCTCATGAAAAAATCCGGATTCGGCTGCGTCTTCGCTCTCACCATCCTGCTCGCCTTTCTCATCGTCACGGGTGCCTTCTACACCGTGAACGAGACCGAGCAGGCCATCGTCACCCAGTTTGGAAAACCCGTCGGCGAGCCGATCACGGAGCCGGGACTGAAATTCAAAGTGCCCTTTCTCCAGAAGGTGAATTTCTTCGAGCGACGCATCCTCGAATGGGACGGTCTCACCACCGAGATGCCGACGAAGGACAAGTCCTACATCGGCGTCGATACCTACGCGCGCTGGACCATCACCGATCCGCTGCGCTTTTTCGAAAAACTGCGCGACGAGCGCACCGCCCAGACGCGTCTCGATGACATCCTCGGTTCCGAAACCCGCAACA
>JALRFZ010000153.1 GCA_023253615.1 Verrucomicrobiales bacterium
CCTCAGTCTTGGCGGCAGACTTGCGAACAGCCTTCTTGGTCTCGGCGGCAGGCGCAGCGGCAACAACAGGCGCAGGCGCAGCAACAGGGGCAGGGGTCTCAGCAGTATCCTTCTTCGCAACGCGCTTCTGGGCGGTCTCGAGGTCGCGCATCTCGCCGACCAGGATGCGGTCGGGATCCTGACGGAGGAAAGCCCGCAGCACCCGTCCGAAGTTGAGCCCGATCGCCTCGTTGATCGGCACCTGCATGATGCCGTCCATGTCGTATTCGACGGGATCCTCGGCGGTGAGGAGCTTCGCATCCTCCGTATTGATCTTGCGGAGGCAGGCGTAGAGAGTCGTCGTTTTCCCGGCACCGGTCGGGCCGGTGCAGATGAAGATGCCGTTCGGCTTCTCGATCGTATCGACGATGTATTCGTGGATCTCCGGGGAAAGATTGAGGTTCTCGAGGTTGAGATTGACGTTCGACCGGTCGAGCACCCGGAGCACGACCGACTCGCCGAAGACCGTGGGCAGCGTCGACACGCGCATGTCGACCGCCTGACCATTGATCTCCTTGGTGATGCGGCCGTCCTGGGGCAGACGGGTCTCGGCGATGTTCAGCGACGACATGACCTTGATCCGCGAGATGATCGCCTGCTTCAAGTGCGCCGGCGGCGGCGCCATCTCATACAGCGCCCCGTCGACCCGGTACCGGATCTTGAAGTCGTCCTCGAAGGGCTCGAAGTGGATGTCCGAGGCCTTTTCCTTGATCGCCTGATAGAGCACGAGATCGACGTAGCGGATGATGGGGGCGGAATTCGATTCCTCCTCGGCATCGGCGTCGGAGAGCGCCGCGATCTCGGCCCGGATCTGGGCGAGGGCGTTGCTTTCTCCGGTACCCGAGCCCTGGGCGCGGGCCGCATCGGCACCCCCGCCGTAATAGAAGGTCTCGATCAATTGCGCGATCTGCTCGGGCGGAGCCACCGCGGGCACGATGTGCGTGTTCAGGGAAAAGCCGAGCTCCTCGAGATTCTGCGGATCGAGCGGGTTGGCGATCGCCACCTGCAGCCCCTGCTCGAGGAACTGGATGGGGAAACACTGGTAGAGCTTGGCGGTGCCCGCCGGCACGGCGCGCAGCACCTGGGGCGCCGGCTCGAAACCGGTCAGATCGTAATATTCCCCTCCGATGTCCTGGGCGACGAGCTGGAAGAGCTGGTCGCGCTGGAGCAGGCCGAGCTCCTCGACCGCGTAGGTGATGTCGTGCTCGCTGCCGTAAGCGGCGGCAATGTAGTCTTCCCTCTGGGATTCGTCGATCAGCCCCCGTGAGATGAGGAGATCGATTACGCTTTCAACCGTCATAGAAACAAAAAAGTGGATGTGGATGATCGGACTCCGGGATCAATCGTCGGCCATGGTCACGCGGATGACCTCGGACGCCGTCGTCTTGCCGGCCAGCACCTTGCGGATGCCGTCCTCGCGCAGGGTGCGCATGCCGAGTTCGCGGGCGCGCCGGCGCAGACCGCTGGTGGACTCGTCGCCGTTGATGAGGAGGCGCACCTCCTCGGTGATGTTGAAGATCTCGAAGCAGCCCATCCGGCCCTTGTATCCGGTCATGCGGCAGGTGCGGCAACCCGCCCCCTGCTTGATTTCCGCCTTGGCGAGCTGATCCTCGGTGAGCTTCAGCGAGCGGATCTCCTTCAGACCGATCTCGGCGGGCTGGCCGCAATCCTTGCAGATGCCGCGGACGAGACGCTGGGCCATGATCGCGCGCACCGCCGAGGCGATGAGGAATTTTTTCACCCCGATGTCGGCGAGACGGGCCACCGCGGACGGGGCGTCGTTCGTGTGCAGGGTCGAGAAGACGAGGTGACCGGTAAGGGAGGCGTTGATCGCGATCGAGGCGGTTTCCAGGTCGCGGATCTCCCCGATCATGATGATGTTCGGCGCCTGACGGAGGATCGATCGGAGCGCCGCCGCAAAGGTCATGCCGATGGCCTCCTTCACCTGCACCTGGTTGATCCCGGAGAGGAGGTATTCCACCGGATCCTCGACCGTGATGATCTTGCGATCGGGTTTGTTGATCGCGTTGAGACAGGCGTAAAGCGTCGTCGTTTTCCCGGAACCGGTCGGTCCCGTCACGAGGAGGATGCCATCGGGGAGACGGATGATCTCCTCGAAATTCGCCTGGTCGTCGCTGAAAAACCCGAGCTGGGGAAGACCGATCGTCAGCGAGCTCTTGTCGAGGATACGCATCACGACGCTCTCTCCGCAGCTCGTGGGGATCGTCGAGACGCGCAGATCGAGATCGCCGGCCCCGAACTTCGCTTGAATACGGCCATCCTGCGGGAGACGCTTTTCCGAGATCGCCATCGTCCCGGTCATGATCTTGATCCGGCTGATAACCGAGGGCAGGAGGCGCAACGGGTGGCTCTGCACCTTGTGGAGCGCGCCGTCGATGCGGTAGCGGACGCGCATGTCGTTCTCGGTGGGCTCGATGTGGATGTCCGAGGCGCGGTTCTGATAGGCCTCCTGCAGGATCTGGTAGACCATCTTGATGATGGGCGCGTCACCGCCTTCGCCGCCGGCGCCTTCCGTCACCGCGATGGCCTGGGCATCGAGCTTGGAGATCTGTTCCGCATCGAGCTGCGAGGCGTAGAAATCGAGCTGGCGCTGCTTGATGGCGCTGTCCGAGGCGACGACGAACTCCGGCTCCACGGTGAGGACGTGGCGCAGGGAATCGAGCGCGTCGAAATCGAGCGGGTCCGTCACCGCGATCACCAGCGTGCCCCCGCCCTCGGCGATGGGGACGACGCGGAAACGCACCGCCGCGTCGGGAGCGAGGCGCGAGGCCACCGCGGGATTCACGTCGAGCCGCTTCAGATCCACATACTCCATCCCCGCGTTCTCGGCCAGGGTCTGGGCAATGGTCTCATCGGTCAGGAGATTCAGGGAGAGAAGCGCCTCCAGGGTCGATTCCTGGGACTTCTTTTTGTGCCTGACATCTTCCAGCGCCGCAGGAGTCACCAACTGGGCTTCCTGCAGCAGTTCAAGGAGGTAGGATTCGTTCGAGTACAAAACGCAAAAGGAGGTTTACGGTGATCAAGCCACGGAATTTTCCAGCCACAGGGGACCGGAACCAAGCCGCAAAAGCGGAACTCCGGGCCCGCGGATGCTAGAGGAATCCCATGCGGACGGGAAGAAAAAAAGACATTTCCCCTCAATTTTCCCCGGAAGCGATGAAGAAATCGTAGCGATCCCCTTCCAGCCCGACCCCGGGAGGCAGCCTGACATTCTCAAAAAAGTCGTACCCCTCCTTGAGATTCACCCACTCATCGGTCCATCGTGTGGGATTCGCCCAGACCTTGTCCATGCGGGCGTCGGTAAGACGGAAGGGGAACAAATGGACCGCGATCCCCTCCTGCCCCCCGCGAAAGGCCGCATCCGCGAGCGCGTAGACCTCGTCCATCGCCGCCGGAGGCAGGGCGTAGGAGCCCCCCGCCCCATCCCCTCCGTGGATCAGCAGATCCGACCCCGTCCGCCCCCGCTGGCGGTCGTAGACGTTCGGGTAGCCGAGATCGATCCCCAGATGATGCCGCGTCTCCGGACGCAGCGCCGCGGGGCCGACGGTGTAGAATCCCTCCGGCGCCTGCCCGTCGCCCTCCCGCAGTTTCGGCCCGGCCTGGCCTGCTGCCGCGACGAGACGATGTACTTTGAAAAGCACGAAATGCGGCTCCGAGGCCGGCTTCATCCAGATCTCGAGTTCCGACTCCTCCTTGAAGGCCCGCAGAAACAGAGGATCACCCGCCTTCAATCCCATCGGAGCCAGTTCGCCAGCCAGCCGTCCGATCACCTCCCCGACGATCGCCCGGGATCGCGGCGTCGCGGGCGGCTCGCCTCCGGAGGGAAACCAGCTTTTCAATCCCCCGGTCTCAACACCACCCGCACCACCGAGAAATCCCTCCATGATCCGCTTCGTCTTCGAGGCGAGCAGGTAAGGTTCGCGCTCGCCCGCCTCCTCTTTCAACGGCTCCGGCACCGCCGGCTCCGCCACCTCGCGCAACACCGCCTCCGGCTCCTCGTCGCGGCGGAACCGATCGCGCAGGCGCTCCGCCCAGGTCGGCTCGACCTCCGCCCCGCCGGCCACGGCCGCGCCCTGCGAACGCGTTGCCAGCCAATCGCGCACCAGCCAGGGCGATCCGATGCCGATGCCAATAAGAAACAGCGAGAGTGATCGTCGGAAAAACATTTTAAAAATTCTCCGCCGATATTCTAAAAAATCAACCTCTCTTAAGCTTCTTTCTTCTTTCAAAAAACGGCCCAATTGGCACTTGGAAACCCGGCCTTCTCCTCCTACGATGGCCTCCATGAGCGCCACCAGCGAACCTGCCCCAGCCATCGGAGTGATCGGCGGATCCGGACTTTACGAAATCGAGGGATTCACCGGAGCCGAGGAGATCCGCATCGACACCCCCTATGGCCCGCCGAGCGACGCGATCGTCCGCGGCCACTTCGCCGGACGCGAAGTCTGCTTCCTCCCCCGGCACGGACGCGGCCACCGCCTCCTCCCCACCGAGCTGAATCATCGCGCCAATCTCTGGGCGCTGCGTTCGCTGAACGTCCGCTGGGTCATCGCCGTCACCGCCGTCGGCTCCTTGAAGGAGGAATACCACCCGCGGGATGTCGTCCTGCCCGATCAGTTCTTCGACCGCACGAGCCGCCGCGAGCACCACACCTTCTTCGGCGAGGGCATCGTCGCCCACGTCGGCTTCGCCGATCCCCTCTCGGAAAACCTCCGCCGACTCCTCCTTGAATCAACGCGCGAGCTCGGCAAACGGGTCCACGACGGCGGTACCTATGTCTGCATGGACGGCCCCGCCTTTTCGACCCGGGCCGAATCCGAGACCAACCGAAAACTCGGCTTCGACCTCATCGGCATGACCAATCTCCCCGAAGCCAAACTCGCCCGCGAAGCCGAGATCGCCCTCGCCACTCTCGCCATGATAACCGACTACGACTGCTGGAAGATCGAGGAGGAAGCCGTCAGCGCCCATGCCGTGATCGAACATGTCCAGGCCAACGCCACCACCGCCAAAGCCGTGCTCCAGTCCGTGATCCCGAAAATCCCACTGGTCCCCGACTGGCCGGAACACTCCTCCCTCGATGGCGCCCTCTTCACCGACCCTGCCCTCTGGCCCGAAACAACGAAACGAAAACTCGCCCCCATTCTCGAAAGATTTATAAATTTTTAACGTTTTTTGCATTTCTGATTTGCAGTTTTATCAATCTTTTTTAAATTTGCGAAGCATCCCTTCACCCCGATCCCGCTTCCACGTTTGAAAACCGTCGCCGTCACTCCCCTGTTTGCCCTGCTGGTTCTCGCCGGCACGGCCCTCACCACCTCCTGCACCCCACAGGGCAAAAATAAGAACGTGGCGGTGGAGCCGGCCCCCGTGGGAGGTGCTCCCGCGCCCCTGCCCACCTCCGCGGGGCTGAAGGATTCCTACAACCGCGTCCCGACGAACCTGCCCTTCATCGCCCTCACCTTTGACGACGGTCCCCACCCCACCAACACACCGCGTTTGCTCGACATCCTCAAGGCCCGGAATGTGAAGGCGACCTTCTACGTCGTCGCCACCAATGCCAAACGTTATCCCGAGATCATGCGCCGCATCGTCGCCGAGGGACACGAGGTCGGGAACCACACCGTGACCCACCCGAACCTCGCCAAAATGTCCGCCGACGGCGTCCGCAACGAGCTCCGCGTCTGTCACGATGCCATCGTTTCCACCACCGGAGTCGCCCCCCGCACGATGCGTCCGCCCTATGGTGCGATCACCTCGTCACAGAAATCGTGGATCAAGAAGGAGTTCGGATACTCCACCATCCTCTGGTCGGTCGATCCCGAGGATTGGAAAAAACCCGGCTCAGGCACCGTCGCCTCCCGTCTCGTTTCAGGCGCGACTCCCGGCGGTATCCTCCTCGTCCACGACATCCATGCCGGTACCATCGACGCGATGCCTTCCACCGTGGACCAGCTCCTCGCCAAGGGCTTCAAGTTCGTCACCGTCACCCAGCTCCTCGCGATGGAGCCGGCGGGGGGCTGAGGGAGAGGAGCCTCAGCTTTTACGCTCCACCCTCCTCAGGCTCTCTCGGCGGATACGGCTCGTTGGGAAGGTATCGCCCTGAAAAGGAGAATGGGCGCGTTGATTGAGAGCCTTGGGAGGAGGCGTTCGTGTTCTTTCGGTTGGAGAGCGTGACGGGCGGGTTTTTATCCGCTGAGCAGCAGGCGCGCGTCCTCGGGCAGGTCTGGGAGCCACTTTCCGCCCGGCCAGCGCCGCAGGAGGCGGGTCAGCAGCAACGTCCAGCACTGCTCCACGCTCCATCGCTCCGTGATGGAGCGGATGCGGTGCAACTCGTTGCTGGTGCGTGTTACGGCGTGGGCGATGAGGTCGCCTTTCTCGTGCAGGACGCTGACTTTGACGGTGCGAATAGGAGCATGGGGCGGCTGCGGATGGCTTCCCGGTGGTGCTCCTCGTCGTAGAAGCGCAGGCAGAGGTTCCACCAGTTGTAGACCAGCGCCACGAGGTTGGCCATGATCCGGGTGGAGGCGAGGCGCCGGGAGGTGTAGCCGTCCCAGAGCCCCACTGGTTCTTCAATTCGTCGAAGCAGTTCCCGGCGTCGGCCCGGTCGTGGTAGTGCCCGGGGATCACATAACTTTTGAACCAAGAGACGGGTAGGCGGCCGACGGGATGAAGAAGAGAGTTCCTATCCTTGATCCCATGGAGAGTCATTGGCTCAGACGCGAAGATCCCGACCCGGCGGAAAAGGGCCCGGCCCCCGTCTCCTCCACTTCCGTCTCCTCCACTTCCGTCTCCTCCACTTCCGTCTCCTCCACTTCCGTCTCCTCCACTTCCGTCTCCTCCACTTCCGTCTCC
>JALRFZ010000241.1 GCA_023253615.1 Verrucomicrobiales bacterium
GGTTGCGGAGGATCTTGCGGAAGATCTCCTTCTCCCCGGGCCCGAAGACCTTCCGCCGGTCAACGACGCGGGAAAAGACGTGATAATAGGATCGTCCTTCCGATAGCAGTCTCGATTTTCTCATATCTTTGAAGATATCTCAGATTAATCGAGCGTATCAACTAATTAGTTTGTCCCTTATTAATTTATATCATTTGGAGCTCTCTGGATCGGTCGATTGGTGAGAATTTGGCCGCGGCGAAAACGGAAATTCGATGTCAGATTTGAAGATTTGTGGTAACTCTTGCCCCTTGCAAAATTTCCCAGGAGCGGGGGCTGTGGATTGCTTCCAGTGAATCGAAAAAAGCGGTGTGATGCAGAGTTGGTTTTCTTTTGAGCTGGACGGCGAAATCTGCCGGGTGGAGCGCGAGCCCACCCGCGGAAATCTCGCGACTTTTCTTGCCGGGCTTGATCCCTGCTTCGCCCATTTTGCCGAGCACGATCCCCTGCTCGCTCCGCGCCTCGTGGTTCTGGGGACGCACGAAGGCGACAGACACCGTTTCCGGATCGTGGATGCCGGCCTTGTCCTGCTCCCCATGTTGGCCGACCGACAGGTATGGACGCCTGAAGGAATCCGGAATGCGGAACCGGAACACCCCGTCAACCTCGCTTTCCAACAAGGCTCGTTCGAATGCTCCCCGGAGCGTCTCGATTCGCTGATCGCACTTACTTTCGAAGGCTACTACCGTCTGGATCTTCGTCGTCAAGGTCAGATCAACGACCAATACGATGCCGTGGTGACCCGCACCGCCCATGTCCCGGCGATCCGCGAAACGGCACTGCAAGTCTTCGCCTCCACCGAGCAACTCCGACACGAAGCGGCACGCAAGGCGGAACGTTCGGGCGACGAAAGCACGGTATGGACGGGCAAACGCGACATTTTCGGAGATCGGTTCACCCGGCAACTCTTCCGTCTGCCCGAAGGAAGGGCCTTGCAATATGTCGATGCGGAGAAACGACGCTTCTTCCGCCCAGAAACACTCGTGGACCTCATCAAATTGAAACGCGAATATCCCGGGGCTCTCTTCATCGCCGGCGGCACGGGACTGGGACGTTTTGCCGGCGGCGCGGAGGGGGGGGGCGATCTCATCTCGCTCGAGTCGGTGAAAGAGCTTTCCAGCCTCGTCACCACGGAAGACCACTGGGAGATCGGTGCGGCGGTCTCGCTGACGCAGACAGCGGAGCACATCGGCCGCGAATGCCTCGCCTTCAACAAGGTGTTGCGGCGCTTCGCCTCACGCCCGGTCCGAAACCGGGCGACTCTCGGAGGTTACCTCGCCACGGCATGGGCCTCCGGCCAGCTCGCTCCGCTTTTGATGGCGTTGAACGCACGGGTCCGCCTCATTTCGGCGGATGGAGAGCGGGATGCACCCGTCTCGCAGTTTTACGCCGGCAGGGGCCGCACGATCCTGCAGCCGGGGGAAATCATCCGCAGCATCCTCATTCCCCGGGCCACGGAGCACGCCCTCTCGGCCCGCGGCATCACTTCGCGTCTCTGCGACGTGTATACCGTGGGGCCGCGCCGCACCGGCTGCGAACCCTACGCCACGGGGGGCTTCGCACTCGAGCTGCGCGACCGCCGCATCACCAAGGCCTGGATCGCCTACTCCGGGATCGCCGATGCACCGGTGCGGGCGCGCGAAGCCGAGGATTTTCTCGCGGGAAAAAACTGGGAGGAAAGCACGGTGATCGAAACGCTTCCGATCCTCAGCCGCAGCGTCGAGGTGACCATGCCCGGCAGCGCCCATGCCCCCGCGGGATACCTGAAGCAGCTCGTCGGCACCCTCTTCCAGAAATTCCACCACCAGCATCCCCGGCCCGATGCCGTGCGTCCCGAATCGTTGACAGCGACGGGTGAGTTCGCCAGACTCGATGAAGCCTTTTTCCAAACGCCCCGCGCTTGAACGCCGCTACGGCGATCCACGCGACGCGTCCACTCCATGAGCGAACCCGAAGACCTTTCCAGCCCTTTCCGCCTGCCCACGGCAGGTCCGTCGAAACAGACCCGGGAGACCTTCGGAGAGCGCCTGCGACGGCGTCGCGAGCAGCTTGCCCAGGTTGATGAGGTGAAGACGCTCTCCTCCTGGCAATCCCGCGCCCGCGTCTTCACCGCGCTCGTGGTCGAGAGCCCGCACCCGCGTGCTTCGATCGTGCGTTGCCAGGCAAGCGAGGCCAGGCACCTCGCCGGGGTGGAGGCGGTGCTTTTCGCCGACGACATCCCCACGTTCCGGAATTCGCTTGGGCATGAGTTTTCCGGCGAGCCCTTGCTTGCCGAAGGCGAGGTGAATTACCGGGGCCAGCCGGTCGCGCTCGTGATCGGACGTGACGAAGCCACCTGCCGCGAGGCGGCTGCCAAACTGGAGATCGAATATCACGTCTCTCCCGGCATCCTCACGATCGACCACGCCCTCGCGATGATGAGCTTCCATGAAGCGGCGAGGATCTGCGAACGAGGCAAGGTGACGCCGGCACTCGCCGCGGACGCGCTTCGCAGCTCGGGAGCATTCCTCATTCCTCCCCAACAGGCACCTCTCGCGGGCGCTCCCGAAGTGATCGTCACACCCGTCCGCGGCAGGCGGGGGTATTCGGTACGGGCGCGCGCTCTCTCGCCGGCCCTGATCCGGACAGCCGTCGCGCGCACGGCCGACATCCCGGAGTCGGACGTGCAGTTGGAGCCGGTCGGACTCGCCGGAGCGACCGACGCACTGGAGATGGAGCCGGTCCGGCTCGCCATGCTCGCGACACGGGCGGCGATGGCCTGTGGCACCGCGGTGGTCTTGAAGGTTTCCGGGCCGGATTCTCCGCTTGTCAGGGGTCAGCGCCATCCCGTGAAAGTGGAATTCGACGCGTCCCACGATGCCGCGGGAAAAATCTCGGCGCTGGATCTGAAGCTACACGTCGACGGCGGCTTTTACGCGACCGATTCCACCACGGTGATGGAACGCGCAGCCCTTCACGCCGACTCCGTCTACGGCATCGGACATTTCCGCATCACCTCGCAGCTCTGCCGCACCCATCGCATCACCTCGTCCTCCCTGCCGGCGGAGGGCTCGGCGCAGGGGGCCTGGGCGATGGAGGAGATTGTCAGGCGGATCGCGGCCGCCATCGGAAAAACCCCGAAAGAGGTGCGCGAACGGAATTTCTACGTTGAAGGCGCCGAGCCGAAGTCCGCACCCTACGGCCAGCCGGTGCAGGCCGCCTCGATCAGCCGTGTCTGGAATCAGGTGCTGCGCCGCAGCGACTACGACACGCGCGTCGCCGCGATCGAAAAGTGGAATCGCCGCAATCCCTGCCACAAGCGCGGCATCGCCGCGGTGACGACGAAATTCGGCCTTGGCGATCCCAGGCCGGAGCGTGACGCCGCGTCCGTCCTCGTGCAGATCCTGGCGGATGGATCCGTCCTCGTCCGGGTCGGGCTTGTGGATGTGAACGACGGTTTCCGCGGCCAGATCCGCGAGGAGGTGGCCACCCGCCTCGGGATCGAGGAAGAGGCGATCCGGGTGATCCTGAATGATTTCGACGTCCTCCCCCGATCCACTCCGGTGATCGGGGCGGATGCCTGCGGTCTCGTGCTGCGGGCGATCGCGGACGCCTGCAAGCGGCTCCAGGGCCGTCTGCGCGAGGTGGCGCTGCAGCTCTTCGCGGCGCGCGGACAGACGGAGATCGAGATCGAGGCGATCCGCTTTGTCGATGGTCTCGTCGGTCCCGACATTTCCCCGACGCATCCCCTCCATTTCCGCGAAGTGATCGAAGGGGCGTGGCGCAAGAGGGTCAACCTCGTCGAGACCGGATATCACCGCACCCCGAATCTGTGGTGGGATCACGAGCTCGGGGCCGGCTGGCCTTTCTCCGCCTTCACCCATGCCGCCGCGGTGGCGGAGGTACAGATCGATCTGTTCACCGGCGAGGTTCAGGTGCTTCGCGTTGATTTCGCCCACGAGGGCTCGCCATCCCCCGATCAGGGAGAGCGCGACTCCGCCCAGTTGATGCGGGCCTTCACTCTCGGGGCGGGCTGGCTCCTCTCCGAGAGCGTGCCCTATCCGGAGGATGACGACGCCTCCTGCGGCCATGTCGCCGAGGGGGTGCCTGGCTTTGCCGACGCCCCTTTCCAAATCGTGACCGACCGGCTCCGCCCGCTCGGAGATCCGGCTTCCCTCCCAGGCGATCCGTGCGCCGAGGCCCCCGTGCTGCTGGCGGGCTGTGTGCGCGAGGCGATCTGGGATGCCCTGGGTGCCTTCGGATGGAAGCCCGAACTGAGGATCGACCTGCCCCTGCCTTCGACACCTCCGGCCGTCCTCGGGACCCTGCGGGAAATCAGCCGCCAAATCCGCGAAGGGGCCCCGCCCGCCGCCTGAGCCGTCATGCCCGTGGAAACCTTCATCGACGACCTCGGGATCATCGTGGTGGGGGCGGCCATCGTGGCGTTTCTCGCGCGGCGCATCGGCATGCCCTCGATCGTGGCCTACCTCCTCGCGGGCCTCTTCCTGGGGCCACTGACCGGGCTGGTCGAAATGTCGGAGTCCCTCGGTCTCCTCTCGGAGATCGGCATCGCCCTCCTCCTCTTCCTCGTCGGACTCGAATTGAGCCTGGACAAGATCCGCGACGTCGGGCGGGTCGCCGTGGTGGCGGGGATCGGCCAGGTGGTTTTCACCGCGCTCGGAGGGCTCGTTCTGTGTTACCTGCTCGGGTTCCCCCTGCTTGAATCGGTCTTTCTCTCGGTCGCACTCACTTTCAGCAGCACCGTCGTGGTGGTGAAACTGCTCGACGAAAAAGGCGAGCTCGATCACCTCTACGGCCGCATCGCGGTGGGGATCTTCCTCGTCCAGGATCTCGTCGCGATCGTGATCCTGACCTTTCTCGCGGGCATCGGCAAAGCCGCCGGAGGCGGGGGGCAGGCCTCCGTCGGATTCGGCGACATCATGTCGAGCCTCGGTTCGGCCTTCTCCGGCATGGCGGTATTGCTCGTCATCGCCCTGGTCGCGGCCCGCTACGTGCTGCCGAAGCCTTTCGCCTGGTCGGCGCGCCGGCCCGAGACCGTGCTGATCTGGAGTCTCGCCTGGTGTTTCGCCCTCGTCATGGCGGCGCACCATCTCCACCTTTCCCTCGAGATCGGCGCGTTTCTCGCGGGCATCGGCCTCGCCCAGTTGCCCTACAACGAGGATCTCCATCGCCGCGTCCACCCGCTCATGAATTTCTGTATCGCGGTCTTTTTCGTCTCTCTCGGGGTGAAGATGGAGGTCGGCGACGCGATGAAGGAATGGCCCACCGTGACGGTGCTTTCGCTCTTCGTGCTCATCGGGAATCCCGCCATCTTCATCTGGATCATCGCCCGCATGGGATACCACGTGCGAACCTCGTTTTTCGCGGGAGTCACCGTCGCGCAGATCAGCGAATTCTCCTTCATCGTCGTCGCGCTCGGAGTGAGCTCGGGCATGGTCGGGGAAAGCGTGATGTCGCAGACCGCCCTGATCGGTCTCGTCACGATCACGCTCTCGGCCTACATGATCCGGTTCAGCGAGCCTCTCTACCGCTTTGCGACGCGCCACGGCCTGCTCCGTCCTTTTCTGCCGCGGGGGAGTGCGGGGAAACCGGACGATCCGGGGTCGGGGGATGGCGGCGCCCACGCACTCTCCGACCACATCATCGTCGTGGGCATGAACACCCTCGGCCGACAACTCGCCGAACGGCTCTCGGCCGGTGGCCGCGAGGTCGTCGCGGTCGATACCGACCCGAAGAAGCTGGAGGGCCTGCCCTGCCGCACCGTCATCGGCAATGCCTCGCACCGCGCCGTTCTCGAACATCTCGGCCTGCGCCGCGCGCGGCTTCTCGTCTCCGCGCTCCGCATCGATGCCAGCAACGATCTGCTCGCCTTCCGCTGCCGCGAAGCGGGGGTGCCCTGCGCGATCCACGTGCATGACCAGCGGGAGATGGATCAGTTGCTCGAGATCGGCACCGACTACCTGATGATCTCGAAAGTCGATGGCGTGAAACGGCTCACCACGCAATTGAAGGAACTCGGCCACATGCCCCCACGGGACCATGACTGAACTCGCCATCCTCCTTTTCCTCGCCGCGATCGGGCACGGGATCGCCCGGGCCACGGGCATCCCGGTGATCCCCCTGCTCCTCGGTCTCGGCATGCTCCTCTCCCTGGCCGGTTTTGCTCCGGGCGGAGGCGGCGGCGACGTGACCGCCCCCGGCGTCCAATCGCACTTTGTCCTCGAACTCGGCCTGACCGTGCTCGTCTTCGCTTCCGGCATCGAGTTGAATCCGCAGCGTTTCCGAAGGCAGCGCCGCAGCGTGGCGTGGGTCGGGTTGGTCCAATTCTTCGCCATGGGGCTGCTCGGCTACGGAGCCGCCCTGCTCTTCGGATTCAGCGAAATCGAGTCCGTCTACCTCGGCTTCGCGGTCTCGGCGAGCTCGACGGTGATCGTGCTCCGCCAGCTCCAGATCAGCCAGCAATCCTTCGAAGCCCACGGACGCATGGTCGTCGGAGTCCTCCTCGTCCAGGACGCGCTGACCATCGCCGTCCTCATCGCCCTGACCCATTTTTCCCAGGGTCCCGCGTGGGTCGCGACCGGATATGGATGGGCCGTGCTTCTGGCGGTCGCCGCATGGCTCCTCCAGCGCCGGGGATCACGGTGGATCATCCTCCGCTGCGGTGGTGACGAGGAAGCCATGCTCCTCTCCGTCCTCATGATCCTCTTCGTCTTCCTCGGTGCCGCCCACTTCGCCTCCCTCCCCCTCGTCTGCGGGGCCTTTCTCGCGGGCTACAGCCTCTCCAGTTTCCCGGTGAATGGTCTCGTCAGCGGACTCCTCCAATCCCTCACCGACTTTTTCAGAGCCATCTTCTTCGTCACCCTCGGATCACTCGTGACCATTCCCGACGCCGCGACCGTCCTCGTCGCCTTCGCTCTGGCCCTCATCGTCATCGTCGCCACTCCGCCGCTGGTCGCCGCCGTGGCAAAAAAGACCGGGTTCACGCGGCGTACCTCGATCGAGAGCGGCCTGCTCCTCGCCCAGACCAGCGAATACTCGCTCGTCCTCGGCTGGGCCGGCGTGCAGATGGGACATCTCCGCCCCGAAATCTTCGCCGTCATTTCCCTGATGGCCGTCATCACGATGACGAGCACCCCGCTGCTCGCCCGCGATCAGGTGGCGCGCAGGCTGATGAGTCTCTACCCGCAACGCCGCCGCGGCGCCGCCGCCGCACCCGCGACTTCGCTGACGGATCACGCCCTCATCCTCGGTCTCGGATCCGCGGGCATGTGGGTGCTGCGACCACTCCAGCAGGCAGGCCTTCCGATCCTCGTCATCGACGACGATCCGGTCGTGATCGCCGAACTCCAGTCCAAGGACATCCCCTGTCTCCGCGGCGACGGAGCCGACGTGAACCTGCTTGCCCGGGCCGGAGCCAACCGGGCGCGCCTCATCGTCGCCTCGATGCGACGCGTCGCCGACGCTGAAAAGGTCCTCTCGCACGTGGAGGGTGTCCCCGTGCTCGTCCGGGTCTTCGAAGAATCCGAAGCCGCAAGGATCCGGGCGCTCGGCGGCATCCCCGTCTCCACATCCGAAGCTGCCGCCGATGCCTTCTGCAACTGGTACCAAAAGCGCTTCCCGGAGACGCGGCACGACGCGACCACGACACCATCCTGACGAAAACGTCAAAGAGCCGGGCTTGCCCGCCGTGGATCCGCGGAATTGTTTAAGACTTTTTAAGCAACCGCATCCACCACCATGCTCTTCAACCTGCTTTGCACCGCCGCCGTCCTCGTGATCCTCCTCCCCGCCCTGAACTGGCTCAGCTACCGTGTCATGGGCGGCATCATCCGGAGGCGGCGTCCGGTCTGGGACCTCAACATCTGCTGCGGCAAGACAGACGGAGGCGGCGTCAACGTCGACATTGTCAAACACGCGGAGATTCCGAATCTCGTCGTCGTCGATGACATCTACCAGCTGCCCTTCGCCACGAACCAATTCGAACACACCCTCTGCTCGCACACGATCGAACACGTCGAGGATCCGGGCGCCTTCTTCGCCGAGATGCGGCGCGTCTCCAAAGACGTCACCCTCGTCGTGCCGCCGCTCTGGGATCTCAGCGCCGCCCTCAATCTCTTCGAGCACCGCTGGCTCTTCCTCACCTTCCGCAAGGAGCACCACACCCTGCCGCCCCACATCCCGCTGCCCTTCGCGCGCCGCATCCAGGAACGGGTCGGACAGAAGATCAGGGCTTAATCTTTATCAATTTAGTGTCGTTTCGATTTTATACTATTGAAAAAGTATATTTTCATTGCAGAATCCGGGGATTGTCACCGCACCAGCGGAGCATCCCATGGAAACAGCCTTCCTTCTCGCCTTGTTGGTCGCCGCGGTGGCCCTCTTCGCGACTGAAAAAATCTCCGTCGATGTCATCACCCTGTTGCTCCTCGCGGCGCTCACGGTGACCGGCATCCTCACCCCGAAGGAGGCCTTCGCCGGATTCAGCAACGACATCATCATCATCCTCGGTGCGATCTTCGTGATCGGTGCCGCCCTCCAGCGCAGCGGGCTCCTCGAAGCCGGCGCCGCGGCCCTGTTGAAGTTCTCCAGCGCCGGCCCCCGCAAGCTGACGCTGCTGCTCATGTCCGTGTCGGCGGCATTTTCCGCCTTCATGAACAACACGACGGTGACGGCCCTCTTCGTCTCACCCGCCGCGGGGCTGGCCCAGTCGGCCGGCCTCAGCCCGTCCCGCCTCCTCATGCCGCTGGCCTTCGCCTCCATCCTCGGCGGCACCTGCACCCTCATCGGCACCTCCACCAATGTCGCCGTGAGCGGCTACATCGAAAACGCGGCGATGAAACCCGTCGGCCTCTTCGAACTCACCCCCGTCGGGCTCGTCGTCGTCGGCATCGGCATGCTCTATTTCCTGGCCTTCGGGGGAAAACTCCTGCCCGACGTGAAGGGCGACATCGCCCTCAAGCCAGAGACGATCCGCGATTATCACAGCGAAGTCGTCGTGATGCCGAAATCCCCCCTCATCGGCCAATCGAGCTTCGGGTGGGATCTGAATCTCATCGGATTCCGCCTCGTGCGGGTCGAACGCGACGGACAGGAGCTGCTGCCCTCCCCCGGACTCTTCATCGAGGAAGGCGATCTCCTCCTCGTCCAGGGAAAGGTCACCGACCTCCTCCGCATCAAGAAGATCGAAGGCCTCGAATTCAAGGCCTCGCTCGGGCCGGACGAAGTGGGCGGGCGCCACGGCGACCTCCTCGTCGCCGAGACCGTCATCCTCCCCGATTCCGATCTCGCCGGCCTCACCCTGCGCGAGGCGGACCTCCGGCGCACCCACGATCTGATGGTCCTCGCCATCAGCAGGCACGGACAATCGCGCCTCACCGACATGGGCGGCGTCGTCCTGCGCACCGGGGATGTCCTCCTCGTCCAGGCGAAGGCCGAGAAGCTCGCCGCGATCCGGCGTGGCAGCGGCTTTGCCGTGCTCGACGAATACGAGCCACCGACCTTGCGCCTGCGTGCGGGTATCTTCTCGGCCGTGGTCTTCCTCACCGCCATCGTCGCCGGATCGGTCGGATGGGTGCCGCTCTCCATCGCCCTCCTCAGCGCCGCCGTCCTCATCGTCCTCGCCGGAGCCCTGCCGGGCGACCAGGTCCGCGAAGTGATCGACTGGCGCATGCTCATCCTCATCGGAGGCATGACCGCCTTCGGCACCGCCATGGAGAAAACCGGCACCGCCGCCTGGCTCGCGGAATGGGTCGTCCACTTCCTCCGACCGATGGGAGACCTCGCCATTCTCGGAGGATTCTTCGTCCTCACGATCCTGCTGACCCAGCCCATGTCGAACGCCGCCGCCGCCCTTGTCGTGCTGCCCGTCGCCATGAGCGCCGCCATGGAGATCGGGGCCGAGCCGCGCACCTTCGCCATCGGCGTGATGCTCGCCGCCTCGATCTCGTTCATCGCGCCGCTGGAGCCCTCCTGCGTCATCGTCTATGGACCGGGACGCTACCGTTTCCTTGATTTCGTGCGGGTCGGAGGGCTCCTCACCCTGATCCTGATGATCGTCGTCCTGCCGCTTGTCCCCTTGCTTTGGCCGCTGCGATGAAGCATGCTCCGGAGCCGGTGCCGCTTCCGGCAACATGGATCCCTCGCATTCCGCTTCCCCGTCCCGGTGGCCGCTGGCCCTGATGGCGCTTGGTGTCGTCTTCGGCGACATCGGCACCAGCCCTCTCTACGCCCTGAGGGAATGCCTCGCCCACTCCGGCTATCGCGCCGGCATCGACGGCGTGGAAATGGTCTACGGACCCATCTCGCTGATGTTCTGGTCGCTCACGATCATGGTCGCGTTCAAATACCTGACCATCCTCAGCCGCGCCACCGCGCAGGGTGAAGGCGGCATGTTCGCCCTCCTCTCCCTCCTGCGCGCGCCGGACCAGAAGGGGCGCCTCCACAGGACCCCGGTCGTTGTCATCGTCGTTCTCTTCGGTGCCGCCCTCCTCTATGGCGATGGCATGATCACACCCGCCATCTCGGTGCTCTCTGCCGTCGAGGGCTTGAAACAAATCCGTGAAGGCATCCCGCAGCACGTCGTCATCGCCGTGTCCGTCGGCATCCTCCTGAGCCTCTTTCTCGTGCAGCGCCACGGCACCGCGCGCATCGGAGTCGCTTTCGGGCCGGTCATGATCGTGTGGTTCCTCACCCTCGCCTCGCTCGGGATCTATCGATTCCTCGAGCATCCCGAGGTGATCGTCTCCCTCTCCCCGCACTGGGGAATCAGCTATCTCGTCCATCACGGCAGCCACGGCATCGTCATCATGGG
>JALRFZ010000397.1 GCA_023253615.1 Verrucomicrobiales bacterium
TTCGTGCAGGAGAGCGGAGGCGAAAGCGAGACGCTGGCGGGTGCCGTGGCTGAGATTCTCGATGCGCTGCCTCGCGTAGGGCACGAGGGAAAATCGTTCCATCAATTCCGGCGTGCGCTCCTTGGCAGCCTCATGCGGCACCTGGAAAAGCTCGGCGATGAACCCCATGAATTCCATCGTGGTGAGCTTGTCGTAGAACTCGGCCACGTCGGGGATGTAGCCGACCCGGCGCTTCGCCTCGAGCGGGTCTTTCTGGATGTCGTAGCCGCAGATCTTCGCATGACCACCGGTCGGCTCGATGAGGCCCGTGAGCAGTTTGATCGTGGTCGTTTTCCCGGCGGCATTGGGGCCGAGAAAGGCGAAGAGCTCTCCCTGCGGGATGACGAGATCGAGCCCGTCGAGGGCGAGGAGGTCGCCGTAGCGCATCGTCAGTTGGGAAATTTCAATCATGTCAATTCGTCCGCGGACGTCGTTGGTAGGCCTCGAGCGGCACGAGGATCTCGGAGACGGCCTCGAAGCCGAGATCGCTCTCGATCCGCAGGGGCTCGCCCGCTTCGCTCAAATAGACGCGCACTTCCTGATCCTGCTCGTCGCTGCGGAGGGTGAGGAGAAAGGCCCGCATCTCGCGTCCGCCGAGGTTGAAATTCCCCATGCGCGCCCCGGTCGTGAAGTCCAGCTTGGCCGGGTCGAGCAGGTTGACGCCGCCCATCGAGGCAAGCGGGCCGAGCAAGGGCGAGGCCATGGCCGGGTCGAATGGCGAATCGGGCCCCACCGCCAATACCTCGCGCCCGCCGATCACTACCCGCGCCCGCATCGATGCCGTGGATGCGGGAGGCGACGCCGCCGTTGCCGCGACCAGCGCGGTTCCTGTCGGGATGGGCCCGTCATAGGCAAGTTGCACGCTCAGCTCTTTCGAGGGAATGCGCACGGAAAACTCCCCTCCCCTGCTCTCCATCGTTTCGGTGAATGTCAGGGTACCTCTCCAGAAAAGATCGACCACCGGAGCGCCACTGCGTTCATCGAAGGAATCGAGCTGCCCGGAGAGGGAGAGGAAACGCTCGAACTCACCCGTCTCCGCTTCGACGCCGGACCCGCCCGCGATCGTCACCTCGCCCCGGCGGACGCCGTTTTCCAGCAGCGTCATTTTGGTCGAGTCGTTCCACGCGAAGAAGACCGCGTAGACCTCGCGGGGATCGATCTTCGCCATCCGGGATCCGGGCGGAGCCCAGACCACCGCACAAAGCCATGCCACACTCCCGAGCCAGAAAAGGACGATGGCGATGGAAAAAAGGCGGACAGGCATGCGGTGGCCATCCTAACACGAAAGACGCGCCGATCCCAACGCGTTTGCAAGGAATTCACGTGAATCCCCGGGCAGCATACACGGGCACCCCGCCCTTCCCCGTCACTCCGCCAGAGGCACCTGGGAAGGATGCATCAGGTAAGCGATGAGATCGCGCACCTGATCCGGCGAAAACGCGAGGAGCAGCCCCTCCGGCATCATCGACATCGGCGAGGTATCGGTTTTCACCACCTCCGCCAGATCGATCGACATCGTCTCGGCGAGGGTCCGGAGAGTGAGGGTGCGCTCGTCTTTCGCGGTGATCACTCCGCTGAGGGCACGCCCGTCCTCGAGCGTGACGAGGCTCATGCGGTAATCGGCACTGACGACGGCGCCGGGATCGACGATGTTTTCGAGGAGGTAATCGAGATTGGCGCGTCCCGACCCGGTGAGATCGGGACCGATCTTGCCGCCCTCGCCATACATCACGTGACAGGCCCCGCAGGCCGCGGCGTAAAGGGCGCGCCCCTTGCCGAGATCCGCGGTGGCGAGAACCCCCGGCTTCAGCTCGCCCTTCAGTTTCTCCACGAGAGCCTTCTTGTCCGCCGCCGAATCGCGCAACTCGCCCCAGACCTCGATGAGTTGTTTTGTCAGGGCTTCGTTCTCGAATGCACGGATCTGACGCGCATGGAAAGCGGTGAGGTCGGCCTTCGCGATCGTGCCTGCCGCCATTTCATCGAGGAGCGCCTTCGCGAAGCCCGGTCGCGAAACGAGCGTGTCGAGCAGGGCGGTCCGTTCCTGCGGAGAAAATCTGCGATACACCTTGGCGAGCCGGTTTCCGATCGCCGGATCCTCCGTCAGCGCCAGACCACGGGCCGCGACGACGCCGAGGCCCCGGACCTCGAGAAGCTTGCCGCAAAGCTCGTGCAAATCGGGAGGACGGGACTCGATCAGGGTTTTCAGCGCCGCTTCGCGCGCGGAGATTTCCGCCTGATCGTCGAGAGCGATCGCCTTCACCTCATCCAGGGCCCGACCGTCGCCGAAGAGCACGCTGAGCTCGCGGACCAGCGGCGATGCGGAAGCCTTGGCCACGTCATCCCATTTCGCGGGTTTCGGGGCTTTGCGGATGCCCTTGAAGGCATCGCTCATCCCCTCGAGCACGGGATCGCCCGAATTCACCGAGAGCAGAGCATCGAGCGCTTTCGGATCGGGCGCGAGACTGCGCGCGATCCAGCGGTTCAGGCGCGGCCATTTCGAGACTCCGGCGATCTTCACGAGATCGGCGGGAATCTCTTTCGCCAGGGGCGATATCCCATACCAGACGAGATTCGGCAGGAAAGGATCGTCCGCGTCCTTCTCATGCGAGAGCAGCGCCAGCGCGAGATCGGCGCGTTTCGCGAGCGGCAGACGCTGCAGGACCGAGGCGAGATTCAGGCGCACGAAGGAAGACTTCTCCTCCTTTGCCATCGCCACCGGATCGAAGTCCAGCCCGGGGTAAACCGCCCCTTGCATCGGACCGGTGATCGCGTCGATCGGGGAGAATTGGACGAGTTCGCGGATCGCGAGAGCGCGGGAATGTTCGTTGTCCGATGAAAGATCGGCCTTCGGCCAGGGCTTGCGCCAGGCGAAAGTCGTGGTGGGTTTGTCAGGCTTTCCGTAGCTGACCCGGAAGATGCGCCCGCTGGTGCGGTGGACGCCGGTGTGCTCGTGGCATTCGCCGGTGTCGCTCCAGTCGAGGATGAAGCCGCTGCCGTCCGGACCGGTGCTGATCTCGATGCCACGGAACCACGGATCGTCGCTCAGAAAAACATCTGGCTCATGGCGTCCGACGTAGCCGCTGCCATTGCGCTCGAGCCTCTCCACGTTGGCGCGGCGGCCGTGCATGTTCAGGGTGAAGAGCTTGTTGCGGTAGGACTCCGGCCATTGCTCCGCCTGGTAGATCATCATGCCGATGTGGGCATGACCGCCGCCGAGGTGGTTCGCCTTGCCGTCGCGCGAGTCGCTCCACTTGCCGCTGCGGTCGTAGTGGTAATGGTCGGCGATGGTGTCGAGCTTCTCGTAGATCAGGGGATTCGGCGTGTTCGAATCGACGAGGTGGGCTCCGTGGATGAGATGCCAGAGATGGCCGGTGACGGTGTTGATGAAAAACATCTCGCCGTTCGCATCCCAGTCGTGCCCCCAGGGATTGGTCGTGCCATGGGTGAGGACCTCGACGTGGCGTTTGTCAGGTTGATAACGCCAGATGCCGCCCTTCATCGGGACACGCTTTTCCGCCGGTGTCCCGGGCACGCCGAGATTCCCCGGACAAGAATGACCGCATCTCCCGTAGAGCCAGCCATCCGCCGCGAAGCGGAGTCCATTGGCGAAATTGTGGTAGTTCGCCTCGGCTACGGTGAAACCGTCGAGCATCACCTGCGGCGGACCATCGGGGATGTCGTCGCCGTCGGCATCGGGGATGAAGAGGAGCTGAGGCGGACACATCAGCCAGACCCCGCCGCGCCCCACCGCCACGCTCGTCAGCATCTGGACCTGGTCGGTGAAGACCTTGCGGGATTCGGCGACGCCATCCCAGTCGGCGTCCTCGAGAATGATGACGCGGTCGCGCAGCGCAAGGTCGAAGCGTTTCTGCCGTTCGGCGTAGGTGTAGTTTTCCGCGACCCACATCCGGCCCTTTGCGTCCCAGTCGAGGCCGACGGGATTCTGCACCTCCGGTTCGGCGGCGAAGAGAGTGGCGGTGAAGCCCTCGGGCAGGTTAAGGGCCGCGAGCGCCTCCCGCGGCGACATCGGCTCCGGATCGCCCGGCTCGCTGTTGTAGACGGTCGGAAAATCGGCCGCAAAGGAGGTGGTCGCGAAGAGGATGAGGGGGAGGATCGGTCGCATCACGCGGGACGTTCCGCGAAAAGTCGGTCGCTCGCAAGAGCCTGTAGCCGGGGTCACCGACCCGGGGCGGACGTCCCTTGACCCTCGGACCGGCCTCACGGAGGCCGGCCACAGGATCACTCCACCACCTCGCCGATCAGCATCACCGCGCCGACGTTCCAGACCTTGGGGGCGAACTTTTCCGGATTCTTGTCGAAGTCGGGACGGTTCTTCTCGAAGAGCACGGTGCGTTTGTCAGGACCGGCCGAATCGAGGGTGACGCTCACGGTGTGAACCGCGTCCTTCGCAAGGTCCGCTCCGGCCTGGAACTTGCTGAGCCGGTGATAAACGCAGTAGGCGTCGAAACGCGGCGCGACCTTTTCCTCGCCCCCATTCACCGTCACCTTGAGCTGCCCGCCATCGGGTCCGACGACGTCGAAGAAGCCCACCACCTCGCCCCTGAACTTCAGGTTCAGTCCCGCTCCCGGAGCGCTCGTCCGCCACATCTGCGGGAGGAATTTCGCAAAACGCTTCGCGATCTCATCGCCCTTCTCTCCTCCATCGAGCTTCTGCCATTCGCCGGTCAGCATCGATTCGCCCAGCGGCACCAGCTTCGCCGCGGCCCAGTGATCGGGCCGGAGCGGTTCGCCGAGGGCGTGAGGCACCGCCGCTGTCGCAGCGGGGTCTTTTACCAGTTCATCAAAACCACGCGCCACCGTCTCCGCGTAGAGCACGTGCCCCGTCTCCGTCAACGGATGGACCCCGTCGGTCGAGAAAAGCATCGGCGCGGCCCGATCGGGTTTGGCGTCTTTGGCCGGGGCCTCGCCTTTGAAAATCAACGAACCCACCTCCAGCCGCTTTTGCACCTCGACGCCGAAATGCATCGAGGGGATCGCGTAATGATCGGCGACCTCTTCCATGGCCGAGGCCGAGCGCGAGCATTTGCCCGCCTTCAGATCGGCGAGAAAGGGCTCGCTCACCGTGTAGACGAAAATGATGTCCGTCTCCGGATCGGCCGCCCAGGTCTGGCGCACGATGCCCTCCATCGCCCGGTGAATCTGCACGGGATCCGCCCCACCATCGTTCACCGCGAATTCGACAAAGAGCAGATCGGGCTTGTGGGCCAGCGCATCCTGCCCCACCCGGAAGACGCCGAGGTCCGATCCCGTTCCACCGATGGCCGCGTGGATTTCCGACCATTTCACTCCGGGAAAACGCTTCTGGAATCCCTCCAGCGATTTCACCCGCCACCCCGGCGCCGCCGTGATGCTGCCGCCGAGGTAGGCGACGCGGAGCTCGCGCCCATCCGCGGCATTCGCCTTGCGGAGCAGGTTGGGGATGCCGCCGCGGACGCGGATCTCGGCGGTCTCGCGACGCGGGTAGTCGTCCTGGGCGGAAGCGGCGGACGCCACCACGAAGCAGGCGAGGAGGGAGAGAGCGGATTTCATCGAGGAAAATGACAG
>JALRFZ010000416.1 GCA_023253615.1 Verrucomicrobiales bacterium
AGCGGATTGCGTTCCCTGGCGATTCCACGCCGCCCCCACCGAATGCATGGCCGTAGGCGGCCCCGGCAGGATGCCCATGCCAACTTTTGATGCCATGAACGAATCCCTCCGCTCCCTGACAAGACGACATTTCTTCCACGACTGCGGTCTCGGCCTCGGCCGCATCGGACTCGCCTCGGCCTTTGCGGGTGGTTTCGCGAACCTCGCCCGCTCGGCCAATGCGGCGGCGCATCCGCTGGCACCGCGGCAGACCCATCATGACGCCAAGGCGAAACGTGTCATCTTCCTCTTCATGGCCGGCGCGCCGAGCCAGCTCGAGCTCTTCGACGACAAACCGAAGCTGCGCGAGCTCGGTGGCAAGCCGATCCCGCCCTCCGTCATCGCGGGGCAGCGCTACGCCTTCATCCAGCCCGATGCCGCCGTCCTCGCGCCTTGCTTTCCCTTCGCCAAGCACGGGCAATGCGGTGCCGAACTCTCCGACCGGCTCCCGTATCTCTCGAAGATCGTCGATGACATCGCCATCGTGAAGTCGCTCAAGACCGATCAATTCAACCACGCCCCGGCCCAGCTTTTCCTCAACACGGGCCACGGTCTGCCGGGTCGTCCCGCGATGGGTTCTTGGCTCAGCTACGGCATCGGGAACGAGGCCGACGACCTGCCTTCCTTCGTCGTGCTGAAAAGCGGCGGCAGCCTCAGCGGCGGCGCCGCGATGTGGAGCGCTGGTTTCCTGCCGGGGAGTCATGCGGGCGTGCCCTTCCGCGACGCGGGCGCTCCCATCCTGCACGTGTCGAATCCGAAGGGCTACGATGCGAAGGCCCAGCGCGACTCCCTCGATCTGATCCGCAAGATGAACGAGCGCGAACTCGGCGTGATCGGCGATCCCGAGATCCGGACGCGGATCGACGCCTACGAGATGGCCTGGCGGATGCAATCGGCCGCGCCCGAGTTGATGGATTTCTCCGACGAATCGCCCGCGACGATGGAGCTCTACGGCGCGAAACCCGGCGACCCGAAAGCCGCTTTCGCGAACCAATGCCTCCTCGCACGCCGTCTCGTCGAGCGGGGGACTCGGTTCGTGCAAGTTTACCATTCCGGCTGGGATCATCACTCGCAGGTCGAGAATGGCGTGAGAGCCCAGGCTCTGCAGGTCGATCAGGCCTCCGCCGCACTGGTGATGGATTTGAAGCAGCGAGGCCTGCTCGAGGACACGATCGTGGTCTGGGGCGGTGAGTTCGGCCGCACGCCGATGGTCGAGGCCAGTGCCGCGCTCGGGCGCAGTCTCGGGCGCGACCACCATCCGCAGGCTTTCACGATGTGGATGGCGGGCGGCGGGATCAAGCCGGGCATCACCCTCGGAGCGACCGACGAGCTCGGTTTCCACGTCACCGAGGATCCGGTGCATATCCACGACTTGCACGCGACCCTGCTGCATCTGCTCGGGATCGAACACACGAAACTGACTTTCGCGTATCAAGGGCGCGACTACCGTTTGACCGACGTCCACGGTCATGTCGTCGGGAAATTGCTGGCCTGAGGGTGGAAAGTAGAAGCGGCGTCCCGCCGCTTTTCTCTTGAATAGGCGGTGATCCTCCGCTTCTACTTCCGCTTTTCCCCTTTTGTCCATGATCGCCGAATCCATCGCCACCCAGTTCGACATCCCCGGGCGTCTCGTCGCCTTGCGGCCGATCGGAGCGGGCAATGTCAACGACACCTACCGCGTCATCCTGCGCACCACCTTTTCGGAGGAGCAGTTCATCCTGCAGCGGATCAACCAGGCGGTCTTCAAGGATCCCGTCGCGGTGATGGCGAACATGAAGGCGGTGACCGACCACGCGCATCGCCGGATCGAAGCCGAGGCCGAGCAGGCGGACCGGATCTGGCAGCTCCCGAGAGTGATCTCCGCGAAGGATGGCAAGGACTACGTCGTCGATCCGAAGGGAGGCTATTGGCGCGCCCTCTCGATGATCGCCAGCTCGACGAATTATGAAAAGGTGAACGAACCCGAGCACGCCGCCGAAGCCGGCCGGGTTCTGGGGCATTTCCAGCGGATCATCTCCGATTTTCCCACCGACGGGCTCGCCGACACCCTGCCGGGTTTCCACATCACCCCGGGTTACCTCGCGAACTACGACCGGGTCATCGCCACCGCGGAAGCGGCCGAGAGACTCCAGACCGTTTCGGAGGCGCGTCGCCTCGGGAAATTCGTCGAGCAACGCCGCGACTTCGTCGGCATCCTGGAGAATGCCCGCGAGTCGGGCGAGTTGAGTCTGAGGCCCATCCACGGCGATCCGAAGATCACCAACGTGATGATCGACAACTTCACCGGCAAGGGCACCGCCATCGTCGACCTCGATACGGTGAAGCCCGGCCTGATCCACTACGACTTCGGCGACGCGGTGCGCAGCGGCTGCAATCCGGCCGGAGAGGAGACGAGCGATCTCAGCGAGGTCTTTCTCGATCTCGATCTCTTCGCGGCGCTCGTGCGGGGCTACCTCACCGAGGCGAAGGGATTCCTCAGCGACGCCGACAAAGGCTATCTCTACGATTCCGTCCGCCTCATCGCCTTTGAACTCGGCCTGCGTTTCTTCACCGACTACCTCGCCGGCGACGTTTACTTCAAGGTCAACTACGAGGGGCAGAATCTGAACCGCGCGCGGGTGCAGTTCGCTCTCTGCGAGAGCATCGAGGCACGCGAGGGGAAGATGCGTGGCATCCTCGAGAAGTATTGTTGAAGGGGCCGGAAATGCCTTGATGTCGGAATGCGAAGCTGATATGCAAAGCTTCAAAGGGTTCCACGAATGATCCGTTACCAATATTTTCTGCTGGCCCTTCCGCTGATCATCGGGAGCTCCGTGGCCGCGGATCCGCCCCAATTGATTTCGGTTCGGGCGGCTTACCAAAAGCAGATCGAGTCGGCGACCGCTCCGATTACGGAGAAGTATGTCGCGTATCTCGAGAACCTGAAAAAGGAACTGGGTGCGAAAGGCGAACTCGAAGGCGCCCTCGCCGTGCAGCGTGAATTGGATTCGATTGAAGGTTCTTCCAAATCAGTCAAAGCGGAAGAAGGCGATCGGATCGTCGTTTGGAACCAGAACAACGGTGGCAAGGGAGATCGGGGAACGGAACGGATCAATGTGATCCTTCTTTCGGACGGGCGCGAGGTTTGGTCGAAGAAGTCGATCAAGGTCGAATGGGATCCGGTGAACCAGGGCAAGGTGGAGATCCCGGCACCTTCGGTGGTCGCGGACACCCTGCGGGTCGAAGTCACCCGATCGGTCAATGACAAGGGCGGTCTCGCCGAGGTCGAGTTTTTTCAAGGTGGCCGGAATGTGGCGCAGGGCGGCGGGGTCAAGGTGAGCGCTGTCTGGGAAAACGATCCCAAGCATGTCGGCCCGATGCTTGCGGATGGGGACGTTTCCTCTTATTGGCTGATACCCAATGGAATGGAGGGTTGGGCCGAGATTGTTTTGAAGCGTTAGGTCCAGGGGCCGCTCGCTGACCGCGGCTGCCGCCGCGTTGTCCGTGATCCAGGTCCTCGCGGGATCGCCGTGGATGTCGGAAAGGTCCGCGGGTTCTCTGCTCGATCAGGATCCACGGGTGGGTTTGGACGCTCACCCGAAGTATTCGCGGTTCCACTTGGATCCATACCAGTAGCCGATCACGCTCGCGATCGAGCTGCACATGAGGGCCGCGGCGAAGCCGAAGAAATCGCCGATCCACCAGCCGATGTAGCCGGCGACGGACGAGACAATCATCACGAAGATCATTCCCATAAAAACCTCCCAGTTTCTTTATGGAAATTATAAGGCGCTTTTGCAAGAAGGACAGCGCGATTTCGTGCGGGTGGCCGATTCCGGAACAGGGGTGGATCAGCCGGCGCAGCCCGCACCACATCGGCGGCACTGCCGTCGGAGGGGGAATGGTTTGCGGGGGCGCCCCGACGTGTGACGAATCGTTCGCTTTTCGGGGGAGCAACGACGGGATATAGTATTGCTTTGATCACTCCATGACTTTTGAACTGCTGTGGAAGGCGGTCCTGCTCGGTCTCGTCAATTCGGCTCCGGTAGGGCCGGTGGGTCTGTGGTGTTTGAAGAAGAATCTCGTGCCGGATCGCGGCACGGGGCTCTCTGCCGGACTCGGCATGGCAGTGGCGTATGCGATCATCGCCTTTTCCGTGCTCTTTGGATTGAAGGTGATCTCGCGCTTTCTTCAGGATCACGAAACCCTTTTTCAACTGGGAGGCGGGGCGCTGCTGATCGTGATGGGCTGGCGTGGGCTTGCGGGACGGGCGGGCGGCTTGGCGGGGGCGGTCGGGCAGACCCGCTACCTCCGGGAGTTCTCGGCGAGTTTCGCGATGACGCTCTTCAATCCCGTGCCTTTCGCTTCGTTTGCGGTGATGCTGACGACTTTTCGCATCCTCGGTGCGGCACCGGACCTCGCCACAGACCTCCTTTTCGCTCTCGGGGTGTTTGCCGGTGCGATGGTCTTTTGGCTGGTGGTGAACGAGGGGCTTCATCACGTGAAAAGGCGCTCTCCGGAGGTGGTGACGGGGCGGATCAACCGGGCGACTTCGATGGCGCTGCTCGCGATGGGCGTGTGGATCGCGGCGCGTGGAGTGCTCCACGAGACGGTGCTCTGACTCTCGGGAACCGTCTCGGGATTGGAGGCTGGGAAAACCGCCATTTCCCGAAATGGAGCATCATGCGGGGGAGAACCGGTCCCCGCATGATGTCGCATGAACAAGAGATCTGAAAAGGGGAGGCGGTGACCGGAGCCCGCGGAACGGAGAGGACCGGGACGCCTCCGGGCTTTCCAGATACTCCCGGATTACGATTTGCGGGTGGTGGAGGTCGCCTGGCTGGACGAATCGGCCTGGCCACCGCGTTGGGTCAGGGTCTTCCCGAAGGCGAGGATTTTCTCGAAGGTGGCGTTGCCGACGCCTTCGACGAGGATGATTTCATGCACGCTGGCATAGGGGCGGGCGCTGACGATGGAGTCGGCCCGGGTCGCGGCGATGCCGGGGATGGCGTCGAGGTCCTCGACGGTGCCTTCGTTGAGAAGGGCGAGGAGTTTGTCCTCCTGAGTGGGAGTGAGGTCGAGCTTCGCCGCTGGCGCCGGGGCGCTTTCACCGGAGGATGCTTTCCGCTCCGGTGCGTTCGCGACCGTGTTCTTCTTCGCCGCCACGGATTTGGGCGAGGGATTTTTACCGGTGGCCGCGGGGAGCGCCGCGGAGGCCTTCTCGTTCGATTCGGCAAGGGCGAGCGGGAGCAAGCCGAAAAGAGCGGCGATGGCGGTGATGGCGCTGAGGCTGAGGATCGTTTTCATGTCTTGTGGATGATGGATGATGTCTTGGGATAGTTTGATTAAACAGTGTCACGGTGAACACTTTTGAAGTTTTAACCGATCAGGCGAACAGGCGCAAGAGGAATTTTGTTCAGTGGAACACTTTTTTGAAATCGGCATGAATCTGGCCGCGCAAAATCGTGCCGCCGTCGTAGGATGAAGAGATGGAAGCAGACAAGGGTGGAACGGAGGGCGGCCATATGGAGGATCCCCTCGCGAGCTGGCGCCCCGGCGAGGTCTGGTTTCGCGGGTGGATTCCCCGCGATCTGCCCTGGGGCCGCGAGGATTTGCTGGAGGAGGTGCCGGCGGAGGCCCGGGGCAGCTATGGCGTGAAGGCCGGACGGGCGGTGACCTTGGACGGCCAGCGATATGGGGACGGCGAACTGGTGATCGTGGAGACGCGGTCGGACTTCGAGCGTCTCCTGCCCGGCATCGGCACGGCGACGGATCTGGTCTTTCCGTGGTATGACCGCCTTGTCCCGGCGGGCCTGGTGGCGCCGCACGCGCGACGGGTCGAGCTGGCGGCCTACCGGGCGGAATTCCAAGGGCGGTTTTTCAAGGCTCTGTTGATCACGGTGGGTTTGGTCGGGGCGGGTTTCTACTTCCCGGAGTTCCGCATGCTGGCGCTGCTGATGGCGACGATCTACGGGCTTTTTCCCCTGGTGGAGGCGGCGATGGCGTGGCTGCGCCGGGTGGATCGCTTTTCGGTGGAGGATCTGAATCGGCGGATGGTGAACTTCGAGTTTTTCCGCCGTTGGCTGGGGACGCGGCGATCCCGGCTCTTGAAGGTTGGAGTGGTGGTGCTGGTGCTGGTGTTTGTGGGACAGATGCTGGCGGGGCTGCCCGGATCGATCGAGGCGGCCGCCCTGGTGAAGGAGCGGGTGACGCGCGACGGGGAATGGTGGCGCCTCGTGACGACGGGCCTGATGCACGGCAGTGTCATCCACATCCTGTTCAACGGGATGGCGCTCTACAGCCTGGGGCGTGTCATCATCTCGTTGGTGAGCCCGTCGTTGCTGGGCTTTGTCTTTCTCTTCACGGTGGTGACGGGATCGCTGGCGAGTCTTTATCTCGGCCCGGGGCAGGCGAGCGTGGGGGCATCGGGCGGGATCCTCGGTTGCCTCGGCTTTCTTCTCGTCGTGACGGGCCGGTTCCGCGACGTCTTGCCGGGCTTTCTGCGGGCGAGCCTGATCCAATCGACCATCGTGGTCTCGATCTTCGGTCTCCTGGGCAGTTCCTTCATCGACAACGCCGCCCACGGCGGCGGGTTTGTCGGCGGAGTGGTGCTGGGCATGGCGATGTCGCCGTGGATGCGGCTTGCCCCGACGTCGACACGTCCGGTCGTGAGAATCCTCGCGGTGATCAGCCTCGCGATCCTCCTGCTGGGGGTCGGCAAGATCGCCTGGGAATTGTGGCGATCCTCCGTGCCGGGGGCTTGAAAGGGCGGTCACGCGGAGGAATCTGGCGGCAATCCAGAGCGTACGGACGGAACTTCCCCGGCGTCGTTCGCCGACGGGGATGAGAGACGGGGCTTGCGCTTCGCTCAATCCGTCGTAGACGAGAATCCACCATGAAATCCCCGCAGTTCTTCCTCACGATTTTCGCCGCCGTGCTCATGCCCGCGGGGGGTGCCTTGGCCGGAAACTTCACGGTGACGAACAATAACGACAGCGGCCCGGGCTCGTTGCGCGACGCATTGGCCTCCGCCGCAGCGACGGTGGGACAGGATGACACGATCACTTTTCAGAACACCCAGTCCGGCGCGACGATCGACAGTTCCGGGGGAGGGCCTCTCGTCCTGTCCGCGGCGGGGAGGATCCTCGTCTCGGCCCAGGGGCTGGCGCAGCCGGTGACGATCACCGCC